>CANPAC010000009.1 GCA_947571975.1 uncultured Clostridium sp.
ATTTGTAACGTTCGCACAATTAATTTCTACGTCAAGTGCCAATGCACTTTCCTAGAACTTAAAAAATTATATCATAAAAAGAAAAAGTTTTTGTTGCAATTGCAACAAAATAGGAGTAAGATTTTTATAACCTTACTCCTTCAACGAAATCTGTTTTTATTTCATTTTTGTTACAATTATATTACAGTTTTTTCTTGCACCATTTGGCAAATTAAATCAGCTGATTTTTCAACTCCTAAAGCATCACTATTAATACAAATATCATAATTTCTATGGTCATTCCATGTTTTTTCTGTATAATGTTTATAATGATTAGCTCTTAACTTATCAATTCTTTTAATTTCTTTTTCAGCCTTTGTCTTATCTACCCCATAGATTTCTGTTGCTCTTTTTATTTTATCTTCTTCGTTAGAATATACAAACACTTTGATAGTATTTTCTTTGTCTTTTAAGATAAAGTTAGCACATCTACCAATAATAACACAAGATTCTTTTTCTGCTACTTTTTTAATAAGTTCAGACTCTTTAATAAACAATTCATCACTATTATCTAAGCCAACATAATAACCATTATTTAGGCCTGCTAAATTTTTTCTTTTTTGTTCATTATTTTCAATATATTCTTCTGACAATCCTGTTTCTTTAGCTAGTTGTATAACAAAATCTTTATCATAAAATTTAATTCCTAATTTATCAGCAATTAATCTTCCAATATATCTTCCACCTGAGCCATATTCTCTTGCTATTGTAATTACTATTTGTTTATTTACCTTAATATCTGTACTAGTGTCATCTACTAATGCTTCACTTTTTAGATTACCTTTTTGTAAGTGTTTTAATTCTAATATTAGTAAAATTCCTGCTATAACAAATGCTAATCCATCTGCTACTGGCCCAGCATATAAGATTCCCATAATGCCAAACATTTCACCTAATGTTACTAAAGCTGGAATTAAAAATAAAATTTGTCTTGATAAAGATAAAATTGCACTCTTAATACTTTTTCCGATTGCTTGAAAGAAAATACCTGCTGGAATTTGAATTCCATTGCATATACATAGTAATAAATAAGTTCTAAATGCTAAACATGCAAATTCCATATAGTTCTCATCCCCACTACCAAAAATCGAAATTAATTTATCTGGTATTGTTTGGAATAAAATAAAGGCAATTGTACTAATTATAAGGCTTAATCCTAATACCGTTTTTAATGTTTGTTTTACTCTATCAAATTTTCTTGCTCCATAATTATAACCAAAGATAGGCTGTGAACCTGCGGCAATACCAATGATAATACTATTTAGAATTTGACTAATTTTCATAACAATTCCAAGTACTGTAATTGGTATTTCAGAACCAAATTTTGATTCTGCACCACATTTTGCTAGTAAATTGTTTTCAAATGCCATAACAACAACAAAACTCATTTGTGTAATAAAACTACTAATTCCTAAAGCAGAAACTTTTTTTGCTACATTTAATTTTATTTTAAATGTTTCTTTATTTATTTGAACTGATTTAAATTTTTTGATATACCAAACATTTAATAAGAATGTAACAAATTGACTAAAAATAGTTGCAATTGCTGCTCCTTCTACTTCCATTTTAAAAATAAAAATAAATATTGGGTCTAAAATTGTATTTAAAACTGCTCCGAAGTACCATTGTTGTCATAGCATATTTAGGGCTTCCATCTGCTCTAATAATTGAGTTTAATGCTGTTCCTATCATCATAAATGGTAGTCCAATAACTATAATTTTTCCATATTGTGTTGCATAATGTCTTAAATTGTCAGTACATCCAAATAAATTTAATAATTGTGGTAAAAATATTAAACTGATTGCACATAAAACAATAGATATAATTAATGATAGTATAATTCCATTTCCTACTCCTTTTGCTGCTTCTTCTTTTTTCTTTTCACCTAGTTTTAAACTTAAATAGCTAGACGCTCCATCTCCTATCATTAATGCAAATGCTAAACATATCATTGTTAATGGAAATACTACGTTTGTTGCTCCATTTCCTAAATATCCTACTCCTCTTCCTATGAAGATTTGGTCTACTATATTGTATAGTGAGTTTACTAATAATGATATAATACAAGGAATTGAGAATTTTTTGATTAGTTTCCCTATTTTTTCTGTTCCTAGTATGTTTTCTTCTTTTTCCATATTCTTTCTTCCTCCTTTTTCTTTTTGTAAATTTGCTTAAGAAAACACTAACTTAAAAGCTTGGGTTAAGGCTTTTTGAATTCGTTTTCCATTTAAAAAGACAACACCTTTTTTGTGTTGGCTTTTTGTTGCCTGCTTTTTCAAGCGCATTATTGATTTTAACATAATTTAGAAAGTTTGTCAATTTTTGCTTTGTGAATTTTATGTGAATTTATTTTGCAAACAAAACATTTTCTGACTTATATTGTTTAATAATAACTTTAAGCACCAAACTAATATAAGCAATAGTCGATAGTAGCATTAAAGCAATATTCAAAAACTCTATCTTACCATTTGTAATATCTGTGAAAATCATTGTATAATTTAAAAATGGCACAATAGAAAAGATTGGTGTAGTTGAAAGCTTAACCATAAAAGCTACCATCCCTGGGAAGAAAGAAATAAACATCAATGGCGTTAAAGCACTTTGTGCTTCCTTAAAAGATTTAGAAGTACTTGCAATTGCAATACATAATCCACTAATAAAGAAAGAATATGCTACAATAACTACAACTGCAAACAAAATACTAATTGGCTCATACATAATGTTAATACCTTCATAAATAGTAAACATATTTTGTGCTATAGCTAATGATATAACAGATAATACCAGACTTATAATTCCTGTAATAATAGAAGAAATAGATACTCCTAAAAACTTTCCTAAAATAATATCTTTACTTTTAATTGGGAAAGTTAATAAAGTCTCTAAAGTTCCTCTTTCTTTTTCTCCTGCTGTTGTGTCAGTAGAAGGATAAGTTGCCGAAACAGTAATTGCCATAATAATAAATAAGAATCCATAATTTTTAATGTAATTTGCAAAAAAGTTATCTTTCTCTTCTATTTTTTCTTCTATAATTATCATATTGAAAACTTCATTAAAATCTATTTGTTTTTCTTGCAAATACTGTTGCTGTAAAAATTGTTTATAAGCTTCTAAATAAGTTTTTACTAATTCTTGTGCATAAGTACTATTTCCAGAACCATTTGAATTAATTATATAATGATTATCTTTTTTAGTTATATATAAATATATTTCCTTATTTTCGTATTTTTGCTTTAGTTCTTCTTCTGTTCCATTTATCATTTCAATATTCATTTCTTTTGCCATCCTTTTCTCTTGTTCTGTCATTTCGTAAGTAATTCCAATTTTATTGTATTCCCCTATGTCTTTGTTCATTTGCGCTTCAAATAAAGCAGACATTCCTATTATTAATAAAGGTATAAAAATAGGTATTATTAGCATCATAGCTAATGATTTTTTATCACGAAATAATTCTCTTAATTCTTTTTTTAACATATTTAGCAGATTATTCTTCATTTGAAACACCTCCAATCATAGCAAAAAATGCATCTCTTAAGTTTGTTGTACTAGTATCTTTTTTAATTTCTTCTGGTTTTCCAGATTTAATAACTTCACCTTTATTCACCATTATTACTTTATCACAAATATTTTCTGCTTCTTCCATATAATGGGTAGAATACAAAATTGTTTTACCTTTTTGCTTTTCTTGCTTCATAAAATCTAATATAATTTGACTTGAAATAATGTCTAGCCCTGTTGTTGCTTCATCTAAAATATAATATTTAGGATTATGCACTAAACATCTTGCAATATTAACTCTTTGGGTTTGCCCAGTTGATAAATTAGCAATTTTATTATGTAAAAATCCTTCTAAGTTTAGTATTTTTGACAACTCTTTGATTCGCTCCTCAGCCTTTTGCTCTGGTACATTATAAATATCACTACACATTTTCAATAATTCATATGTAGATAATGTATCATATAACTTTGTATTACCTGACAAATATGCTATCTTTTGCTTAATTTCTATTTCATTTTCCTTATAATTTAGTTCATCAAAATTAACTAAACCTTCAGTTGGTTCTAAAATTCCAGCAATCATCCTTAAAAGCGTTGTTTTTCCAGCCCCGTTTGGTCCGAAGAATTCCTACAATTTCTCCATTTACTGCTTCAAAACTAATTCCATTGTTAGCATAAAATTCCTGTTTTTCTCTTTTATTTTTGTATGTAACAAATTTCTTTTTCAAATTTTCTACTTTAATCATTTTCATCCTTCCTTTTTATATTTTATTATTAATCACATTCTATCATAAAGTAAAAAAAAAGAATAGACTAAACTATTCTTTTTTGTAGATTTTTTACATAATTATATTTGTATCTACATATTCTATTTCATATCCAGACAAATCTGGAATTGCTACATCCTCGTCAGTAACAACATCAAACTCATACGAAAATTCCTCTATCATATCTTCTTCTGATTTTACAATATCAGTTCCTGGAATAAAATGTCTAACTGAATTTCTATTAATATTTTTTAAAGTTAAACCTGTATCTTTATCAATCCACGTTTCTGAATGCCCACTTTTATCAAATCTATCTCTTATAACATAATATTCTCTTCCGATTTCATAAGTATCTGTATGAATAGATTTACACCACGCCATCCCTAACTTTGCAATCAAACTATCAATTCCATTACTATTAATATAATAAGAATCACTTTTTTTGCTATTTGCTTGATTCATAAGTTTTGTTATTTCACCAGTTTCAATTTTTACTTTGTTTTCTTCAGGCAAAATCGTAATAGTTTCTTCGGTGCCTTCGCTACTATATTGAATATCTTTTATTTGTTTCTTATCATCAACATACATTTCCCAAACTCTTTTATATTTTCCATCTTTATAATATGTCTTCCAAACAGAAACCTCTCCATCTGATAAAAAGCTTCTTTTTTCTTTATAGAAATTATTACTTTGTAATGCTTTTTCTGATTTATTAGTGATGCTTTGTACAATTATAAATTGACGTAAATACCACATTAAAAAGATAAATAAAAGAATTTCTATTGCTATTATAACAGATTTTATTTTGCTTTTTCTTCTTATTTTCTTTAGATAATCTATTTCCTTTTTTTGATTTTTTTCATTTTCAGTTACATCTGATTTTAAGTCTTTTAATTTTTTTTGACAAACTTCACATTCCGCTAAATGCTTTTCCACTAGTTTCTTAGATTCCATATTCAAAACATCATCCACATAGCCCAATAACAAATCTTGTACAATTTCACATTCTGTCTTTTTTTCCATTTTCATTAGCCTCCTTCATTTTTTGCTTAGCACGATAAAAAGTAACTCTTGCCCAATTAGGTGTTTTTCCTAAAATTTCGCCTATTTCTATAAAATTCAAATTTCCTATAAGCCTTAAATACATCACTTCTCTTGCTTGACCATCTATTTTTTGCATATCTTTAAAAAACTTTAGCTTTTCTTCATTTTTGCAAATAATATCTTCTGTTGTTTTTGTTTCTACTATATCCTCATCTAAATCTTCTAGTGATATATTTCTATATTTCTTATCTTTTTTTAATTCTTTGTACCATAAATGTTTTGCTATCTGGCATAACCATACAGAAACTTTACAGTCTCCTTTGAATTTATAGATTTCTTTTACAGCGATTGCAAAAGTCTCCCCGAGTTAAATCTTCTGCTAATTCTTCTTTACCTGTTAAGCAGAATAAATATTTATATACAGTACTACTGTGTTGTTTGTAAATTTCTTCTATATTCTGCATAACTTTTACCTCCTTCACCTTATAAGAGACTATTTTTTTCATTTTATTACAGGTTTTTTAATTTTTCTATATATTCTTCTAGGCAAAGTTCTTTTTCTTTCATGTATTTAGCATTTTCTATTCCGACATAGCGATAATGCCAAGGCTCATAATTAATTTTTGTTATTTCATGTTTATACGTTGGATATCTTAGAATAAATCCATATTCTGTGCAATGCTCCATAAGCCATTTTTGCACTTCTGTATCTTCTTGGGTTTCATCTAGCTTTTTATATTTTTCTGATATAATATCTACAGCAAGTCCAATTTCATGTTCACTTGTTTGTGGAAATGTTACCCAATAAGAGGCTTTTTCTTCTGCTTCTTTTTTAGAATATCCTAAGTTTATATGTTCATTTACTTTTTGGTCAAACAACATCTTTTGTGTTGATGTTGCGCGATATGCAGAACAAATAAATGGGTCTAGCCCTTGTTTTCTTGCATCTGTTAACATTTGATTAAGTGGCTCTACAATTCTATTATCTACCTGATATCCATTCTCTATAGTTTGTTGGTGGAATCGATATCCTTCTGGCACTTTGTTGTCTTTGTTAACTAACATTAAATTCCAATCTGATATTTTGCTGTTAATTTCTAACTTCTCTGTTTCTTCTTTCATTGCATCATTTGTAACAGTAGCTGTAGTTTCTACTGTTTCAGTTTTTGCTTGCGTTTTCTGTTTTTCTTCTTTTTCTTCTTTTCCTTCTTTTTTATCTGTAATCATTACTATTATAACAATTACTGATATAATTACTGACCATGTTTTTATGAATTTTTTAGGATTAAATTTTCTTTTCTTTTTCCTTCTTGCTTTCTTTTTCATTTATTTTTTCCTTTTCTTATTTTAGTCTTAAGTTTAAGTAGATGAAGCGGATTTATCTTCCGCCTCCTCCTCCGCCGTCCGACCCCCGGCCGCCGTCCTCCTCCAGAAAATCCTCCTCCGCCACCTGTAGCAGAAGAATAGGCTGTTGACATTGAAGTTGTAATAGCATTTGAAAAACTATTAGAGAAATCCGTATGTATCATTAAATACATATAGCCATAATTGCTTGTTCCTAATTGTTCTTCTATATTTGGATAAACCATTTTTAGCTGTTTTAATACTTTGTTTGCTATTCCAAATGCAGTAGCATATACTAAAAATTTTTCCCATATTACAACCTCTAAAACTTCTCGTTTATCTAACATAGAAAAGTCTTCCATATATTTTTTTAAACCATTCCATTTTGCATTTTCATCTATTCCTTTTTGTGTTAATACATTAGTTTTGCTATATAGAATGCACAAAACAATAAATTGAACAATACTAACTATAAATAATGGTATCATTCCACCTACTGTTATCGAAATATTATTAAATAAGGCAAATCCTAGAAATATCATTATAATAATAATTCCTAACATAATAGAGTATCCTAATAATTTTGATTTTTCATCTTTTGTCTCTTTATCAGCTAATTCTTTTTGGTATAAACTTTTTTCTGTCATATTATCAATATTAGTTCCTAATTTAATAACACTTTTAGGTGATTTTTTAATATATTTTTCTAATTCTTTAGTTGTAATTTTATAATCTGTTTTTTCTGCTGCATTTTTTAAGAAATTAAAAATTACTAATTCAAGTTTTATTAATTCTTTAGGCTCTTTATCTAGTATTTGTATTGTAATTATCTTATCATTTACTGTAAAATCAATTATCTTTTTTAGACTTAAATCTAATAATGTTGCAGAAAAAATCCTTCCTAAATATGTACTATTATTAAATCCTCCTATCTGCTTAGTTAAAATTGCTAATGCTTCTGCTGGTGTAGTGTCTTCACTTGGGATTTCTCTATAGTATTTTATTTCTTGAGTTGGTTTTAATTTTTTAGTATTTTTTATTTTCCTTATATTTTTAACAATCGAGATTATCATTAGAACACTTAAAATAATAGATACTATATTTAATACTATTGCAATAATTTTCTTCGTAGTTTCTTTCATTTCTCTTCTAGCATTTGCTTGATTTGCCCATGTTGTTTCTTCACTAATTACTTTGTTTAACACTTCTATATTTGTTCCTCTTCTAGTTTGTTTAATCATTTCTGTTGGAAATAAAGTTCTTACTTCTACATATCTTCCACTACGAAATTTGTTAATATTGAATTCTATTTTATTAGTATCTGTTGTATAGATTTCTCCGTTTAAATCTTCTGTATGTCCCCAAACTTTAATGTTTTCTTTGCTAGTTGCATGACTTGGCAATAATATTGTTCCTGTTATATTTTTTGCATCTATTTCAAAATCTTTTCCAACAAATTGCCAATATAGTTCTGCATAATCACTATATTTAGCGATAGCATCTTCTACTTTATAAGATATTTCGTAAATTCTTATTGCTGAATTGTCTTCTAATCCTACTCCCCATGCAATTTCAAATTCATCATCTTTGTTTAATCCACCAAAGTAGCTATTTTTTGGTAAATGATAACTCCATTGATTAGCTTTAGTAAGCATTTGTTGCTTTTTAGCTGTTATATCTTTTACTTCAACATTAGTTATTTGCGAATATTTACTATTGTCTTTTTTAAATGTTTTGTATAATGTATTTGTGTCTTCTATTTTTATATTCCATTTTTCTGTTACATTCATGCTTCCGTCATCATTTATTTGTGCATTGAATTCTAAATTGTTTAAATATAAGTCACTTGATGATGCTTTTACTGGTTTTATCATACATAGAATACCTGCTATTATCATAATAAAACAAATTATACTTTTTTTCACTTTTGCTTTCCTCCCCTTTTTTATTTATTATATACTTTTAGTTTTTTTTAGGCAAGGGATTTTTTTCTTTTTTGATAATAGAATTTTTTAGTTTCTTAAGTTATAAAAAAACTAGTCTTTTTACTCAAATTTGCACTCCTGGTACTATTTTTATGTCTGCACTAGTTCCTATTGACATTCTTAGGTAGCTATGGCTAAAGTGGGACAGGCACACTTTAGCCATTATTGTTTTAACTATCTACAACTCTTGATTTGTAAGTAAATATGTTAATAAATTTCTTTGCTTATTTTTAATAATCATCTGTAAAAACCAAAATAGAACTGTCCTAAAATTTCACAAAAATGTGAAAAAAGAAACGTCCCCATAAAAAATGTGTTATAATATTAATTGAAGAAAGAAGGAGAATAATTATGGCATTTGATGGAATTGTAACAAAAGCAGTCGCTTCAGAGCTGCAAAACCTAGCAGGAGCTAGAATTGATAAGATTTTTCAACCTAACAAAAATACCATTTTATTGGGTTTTTATTTAGATGGTACAAACTACTTGTTAAACATATGTGTAGATGTTTCAAATTATCGTATTCACTTAACAACACACCCAAAGCAAAATCCTAAAATAGCACCTAACTTTTGTATGGTGCTTCGAAAACACTTATTAGGATTATCTATTAAAAACATTATAACAAATAATTTGGAAAGACTTGTCATTATTGATTTTGAAGGTTTTGATGATGTAGATGATATTATTTCTAAAAGACTTATTATTGAATTGATGGGAAAACACTGTAATATTATTTTGCTAGATGAACAAAATATAATTATTGATAGCCTTAGACATATTCATAATGAAGATAGCTCTAGGGCAATTGTTCCTCATTTTAAATACACATATCCAACTACTAATAAGTATAATTTTTTAGAGTGTTTATCATTTGAAGATTTTTACGAAAAACTAGTATCAAATCAAAATTTTCATATTTATGATGTATTTAATGGTATTAGTAAATCTTTTGTTGATTCTTCTATGAAACTTCTAAAAATTGAAAACTTAGATATATCATCTTTAAAAATACTTTACAATTATTTAAAAGAAATAATTTCTAAAACTGATAGTAATTCTTTATCCTTTAGTTGTATCGATTGTAATAATAATAAAAAAGACTATTTCCTTGTAGCTAGTGATGATGAAACTGATTCTTTTAGTCTTAACTTTTTTATAGATGATTTTTATTATGAAAAAGAAAGTTCTGAAGAATTTAAAAGCTATCGTGATAGTATTTTAAAAATGATTTTAGATATTTTAAAAAAGTATAAAACTAGACTTATTCATATTGACGAAAAATTAAATTCTTGTGAAGATATGGATAAATATCAGTTATATGGCGAACTAATTACTGCTAACTTATACCAAATAAAAAACGAAAACCTATCTGAAATTACACTTGATAATTATTATACTAATCAAAAAATTACTATTCCTCTAGATTTACGTTATACAGCTGCTATAAATGCTAAACGATTTTTTAAAAAATATCAAAAGCTAAAAAATACATTAGAAATTGTAAGTTTGCAAAAACAAGAGACCCTAAAAGAACTAAATTATATTGAAAGCATCGTTTATGAGTTAGAAAATTGTAAAAATTTAGAAGATGTTTCTGAAATATTTGAGGAAATTTCTGAAAATGTAATTTTTAAAGAAAAAACCGAAAAACTAAAAAATCAAAAGAAGACAAAAGTAAAAAAATCTTCTCTTACTAAAAACAAAAATGTTTCTTTTAATCCCTTAAAATATAAAATAGATGATTATACCTTGTTAGTTGGAAGAAACAATAAAGAAAATGATTATTTAACTTTAAAATATGCTAAAAAAACAGATTTATGGTTTCACACTAAAGATATTCATGGTAGCCATGCTATCTTGCAAATTGACCAAAATATTTCTCTAGATGATTCTGTTTTAATTAGATGTGCTCGGAATTGTTGCTTTTCATAGCAAAGCTAGAAATTCTTCTAATGTTCCAGTTGATTTTTGCGAGGTTAAATTTGTAAAAAAACCTAATGGTGCAAAACCTGGTATGGTGATTTACACTAATAATAAAACTTTATATGTTGACCCTAAAGAATAAAGGCTACTTTTTGATTAAGAGAAAACTATATATATCCTACCTATTTCGAAATATAAAATGAATCTAAATTATTAAACTTTTTTGCTTAATAATTTGGATTCATTTTGCTTTTTGATAAGTTACTAATCTTTTTAATATAATCTATTTTACTTTAAATACTATTACCAGAAAATTAAGAACATTATAGCTGTTGCTAAAATAACTTCTGGTCTTGTCCACTCTCTTGGTAAAACTTCTATTTCATCACCTGGTTCTTTTTCGTTTACTATATCTATTTTATAAGAAGCCACATCTTTTGCCTTAAAAAGTAATTCAAAAGATTGTGTTTCTCCTTCTGGTATGTTTCCTATTTCGACATAACTTCTTCCAACTAATACATCTCTTTTAGAATATACTTCAATTCTTACATATTTTCCCTTGTCTAGTTCTGTGTCTTTTATTAATCCTCTAATTCTTCCATTAACATAAGTAGCATCTGCTTGGTACACAATAACTCCTTCATTACTGTCTTTTCTTTGTATATCCCTATATGTAGAGTTTAGACCTACATTTATTAAAAAGTCTGAAAGTATAAATACTCCAACTAATATCAATATCCATATTGCTATTTTTTGTAATGTACTAAATCCATCCATTTTTACAATCCTCCCCTTTAAGACTTTTTTCTAATTCTTTTAACTAATTACTATTATACCAAGTTTTTCCTAAAAATACAATATATCTAGCTTTTTATTTCTAACTCTTTTCCTAAAAAAGTAGAATAAATATATGTATGGTTTACTTTTCTTTGTAAAGCCTTTTCTAGGGCTTGTTTGTACAATTCTAGCTGTTTTTTATATTTATTGATAATGTCTTCTTCCTTTTCAACAAAATCTGTTTTATAATCTACTAAAATTAATTCATTATTTTGGTTAATATAATATAAATCTATAATTCCTTGTACTAATATATCTTCTTCTACTTCCTCAGAATATATGTCTTTTCCTGGTATATTAATGTAAAATGGCTTCTCTTTTTGAATTTCTTTAGCTCTTTTCATCTCTTGATAAATTCCAGATTTAGTGAATTTTAAAATAGCCTTTGTGTTAATATTATCTGCTTCAATTTTAGTTATAATTTCTTTTGCTACTAAGTTTTGTAGTAACTGCTCAATTTCTTCTAAATCATAGTCTTTACTTTCATCTAATTTTTGCATACACAAATGAAGTAATGTTCCTTTTTGAGCTCCTGTTAATTTTACATCTTCTTGTTTTCCGTACAAATTTAGGAACAGGAAAGCTAATGTTTATGGTTTCTTCCTCAGATTGTTTTAATTTTGTAACAGATGATTTTGTTGGTATTTTAGTTGATATTTCATAAGGATATGCTTTATTCAAAATTTGCTCTATTTCCTTTATCTTTTTATTCTGTATTTTTTCTTTTTCTAATATTTCTATGACATTAATTTCATCTTCATCTGTTTTTTCGCAAAAATCTAATACTTCTTTTTTCGTATAACTATATAGTTCTGCTATTTCTTTTATTTTAGATTGTTCATAAAAATATGTTAATAAAATCCAATCTATATATTTATGGTATTTTTTAATTAAAATCGGATTAATTTTTCCTTGTTGTTTTTGATATCTTTCTATTTGTTGTATCATGTTTTCTTTTTGTTTTTCATATTCTTTTTTTATCCCTGTTATTATCAATTTTTCTTTTGCTCTCGTTAATGCAACATATAGAATTCTCATTTCTTCTGATAAAGTTTCTGTTAATGTTTTATTTCTTATTGCTGCTTTACTTAATGTATCATATTGTATTTGCTTTTCATAATCTATATATTTAACTCCAATTCCTAGTTCTTGATGTAATAATAAGTTTTGATTTAAGTCCATCAAATTAAATTGCTTGCCTGTACTTGATAAAAATACCACTGAAAATTCTAATCCTTTACTTTTATGAATACTCATAATTCTAACAACATTATCATTTTCTCCAATTATTTTAGCAGCTCCTAAATCTCCACTATTTAGTTTAAGTTTTTCAATAAAATGAATAAAATTATATAATCCCTTAAAACTTGCTGTCTCATATTGTTTTGCTCTTTCAAAAAGCATTCGTAAATTTGCTTGTCTTAACATTCCATTAGGCATTAATCCTACATAATTATAATATCCTGTATCTTCATATATTTTCCAAATTAATTCATCTAATGCTAGGTATTCTTGTTCTTCTCTCCATTGTTCTATTTTTTCTAAAAAGCTCTCTATTTTTTGTCTTAACTTTTTTTCTACTGAAATTTTTGCTTTTTGTAAACAATTATAAAAGTTATCTTGCTTGTCTGCTAAACGAATTTGAATTAACTCGTCATCTGTAAATTTGCCAATATTAGACCTCATAACAGTTACTAATGAAATATCTTCAATTGGATTATCTATAATTTTTAAAAGACTCATTATTGTTTGTATTTCAATTGAATCTAAATATTCTTGTGAAGTATCTGAAAATACAGGCATTTGTAAATTTAATATTTCTTGTTCATAAATTGGTGCTGTTGTAGCAGTACTTCTTAATAAAACTACTATATCTTTATATTCAATATCACGATAAGTTTCTTGTTTTTTATCCCAAACTTGAAATTTGTTTTCTATAAGTTTTCTTATTTTATTTGCAACAAATTTAGCTTCTAATTCTACATCTGCTATATTTTCTTCTTCTATAATATCTTCTGTTTCTTCTTCATAGCTCATAATAGGGTCTATTATATTAATTTCAATATTTTCGTTCTGATTACTTTCTAAATAGCTAGCTCCTAGGTTTAAGAATTCTTCTTGATTGTAATCAATATCTCCTAATTGTTTACTCATTATATCTTCAAATATTAAATTTGTAAATTGTAAAACTTTTTGTTTACTTCTAAAATTCTTGAATAATTGTATTTTTAAGTCTTCTTCTGATTTTCTCTCTTCTTTTTTCTGATATATTTCATATTTGTTTAAAAAGAGCTCTGGCATAGCTTGTCTAAATTTATAAATACTTTGTTTAACATCTCCTACCATAAAAATATTGTTTTTTCTTGATATTGCTGTTAATATATATTCTTGTACTAAGTTACTATCTTGATATTCATCTATTGCAATTTCTTCGAATTTGTTTTGATACTTTTTTGCTACATCTTTTGCATTTAGTAAGATATTTAAAGCAAAATGCTCTACATCACTAAAGTCTACTATATTTTTATCTCTCTTTCTTCTATTAAATTCTTTTTCAAAAGTAAGAATTAGATTTTGCAACTTTTTTAAAATAAAATACATGTCATAAATATCTTGATTTGCTTCTTTTGAGTTACAAATAAGTATCTTTTCTATTACTTTACTTAGTTTTTTCTTAACTTCGTCTCTAGTAGCTTTAGCATTATCTTTTATATCTGAATCTATTTTCTTACTTGGCCACCTCACGAATTCAAGTAATTTAGCTATTTCATAAGCTTTGTCCCAGTTATTTAAATTGTTTTTTAAATTTTCTAGACTATCTATATCATTTCTTATTGTCTGATAAAATTTTTCTAAATCTTTTTGATTTTCTAGGTCTTCTTCTACTTTTTCTAGCATAGTTATGTCATCTATTAATTCATCTTTTACTTCTTCTAATAGGATTTCTCCCCATGGGGATTTACTAAAATCCTCTTCTAGCTTATCTTTTAAGTTAAACATTTCAATTTTTTCTTCTAACCATTTTTCTGGAAATGGCGTACTTTGTATATATGAATGGATTTTTATTACTAAATCTTTTAATGGAGTATCATCTCTATAACTTGTGTATACATTGATTAATTTAATAAAATCTTCATCTTCTGCCTCATATTTTTCTTCAAATATGTCTTCTATTACTTCTTGTTTTAATAATTCAATTTCAGTAGTGTCAGCAATCCTAAAATTAGGAGATATATTTTCTAGTTCATAAAAGTTATTTCTTACTACTTCTAAGCAAAATGAATCTATTGTACAAATACTTGCCTTATTTAATAAGGTTATTTGTCGTTGCAGATTTTCATTTTCTGGTTCTTCTTCTAATTTTTTATAAATAGCATTTAAAACTCTTTCTCTCATTTCTGCTGCAGCACTGTTGGTAAAAGTTACAACTAATAATTTATCTATATCAATTTTTTCTTGAATAATTTTGTTAATAATTCTTTCTACTAACACAGCAGTTTTTCCACTTCCAGCAGCAGCAGCTACTAATATGTTAGAACCTTTTTCATAAATAGCATCTTGCTGTTCTTTCGTCCATTTTACTTTGCTCATTTAGTTCTCCTTTTGGTTTGTATTTTTTTCTTCTTTATCCGTTCCTCAGTCTCAAATTGGCTATTATATAATTCAGCATAAAATCCATTCTTTTTTAGAAGCTCCTCATGTTTACCCTGTTCTACAATATCACCATGATTCATAACTAAAATCAAATCCGCATTTTTAATAGTAGATAGGCGATGGGCAATAATAAAGCTAGTTCTTCCTTTCATTAAATTATCCATTGCAGACTGAATTTGAATTTCTGTTCTAGTATCAATTGAACTAGTTGCTTCATCTAAAATCAATATTTTAGGGTCTGCTAAAATTACTCTTGCAATTGTCATTAACTGCTTTTGACCTGCTGATATATTACTTGATTCTTCATTAATCATTGAATTATAGCCTTGTGGCAATGTTTTTATAAAGTGATGTACATGTGCTGCTTTAGCAGCTTCAATTATTTGATCATCTGTAGCATCTTCTTTTCCATATTTAATATTGTCTTTTACAGTTCCACCAAATAGCCATGTATCTTGTAATACCATACCAAACATTTTACGAAGATTGCCTCTATCAAAATCTTTAATATTATGTCCATCAATTAAAATAGCGCCATCAACTACATCATAAAATCTCATTAATAATTTAACCATAGTTGTTTTTCCAGCACCTGTTGGTCCTACAATTGCAATTTTTTGGCCTTCTTTAATTACAGCCTCAAAGTCATTAATAATAGGTGTTTCTCCATCATAGCTAAATTTAACATGGTCAAAAGTAACATTTCCTTTTAAATTTTCTACTTTAATAGTTCCTTTATGTGTATCTATTTCTTCTTGTTCTTCTAAAAATTCAAAAATTCTTTCTGCTGCTGCTATCATAGCTTGTAACATAGATGATATTTGGGCAATTTGATTAATTGGTCCGTGTAAACTGTTTATTATATTGAATAAAACTTTGTATATTTCCAACTGTAATTGTTCCATTAATTGCTAAATATCCACCTGCTACAGCTACTCCAACATATCCAACATTAGAAATAAAGTTCATAACTGGATACATCAATCCTGATAAAAATTGTGATTTCCATCCAGAATGATATAATTCTTTGTTAGCTTTTTCAAATTCTTTTGTTACTTTTTCTTCTCCATTAAAGGCTTTAACAATGTTTAGTCCTCCATAAATTTCTTCTACTTGGCCATTTACATCTGCTAAATATGCTTGTTGCCTTTGAAAATATTTTTGTGATTTTCCGTACAATATTTTTTACTAATATTGCTGCTATTGGCAATATAATTAGAGAAATCAAAGTCATTTGCCAACTGATAGAAAACATCATAATTAATATTCCAATAATAGTACATACTGATGTAATAATTTGTGTAATACTTTGACTTAAATTAAAACTTAAAGTGTCTATGTCATTTGTAATAATAGATAATACTTCTCCATTTGTCTTTTTGTCAAAATAACGCATAGGTAGCCTATTTATTTTTTTTATAATATCATTTCTCATTTGATAGGTCAATTTTTGTGAAATACCTGTCATAGTAAAATTTTGAACAAATGAAAAAGCAGCACTTACTAAATACAAAATTAATAAAGTTATACAAATTTGACCAATTTTTCCAAAGTCAATTCCATTTCCACCCGATAGTTTATTTATCAAACCATTGAATATTTCTGTAGTTGCATTTCCTAATATTTTAGGTCCTACAATTGTAAATATCGTACTTCCAATAGCAAATATTAATACAATAATTAATGCAATTCTATATTTACCTAAGTAATGATGAATTAGCTTTTTAGCTGTTCCTTTAAAGTTTTTTGCTTTTTCTTGTGTCTGTTTTCTTCCTGGTCCCATTGGACCTTTTCCCCCCATTGGTCCTGGCATACTACTTACCTCCTTTCTTTCCTAATTCATCTTCTGATAGTTGTGATAAAGCAATTTGTCTATAAGTTTCATTATCTTTTAATAGTTGTTCATGTGTTCCTATTCCAACAACTTTTCCTTCTTCTAATACTACTATTTTTTCTGCATTCATAATTGTACTAATTCTTTGAGCTACAATTATAACAGTTTTGTTTTTTGTTTTATTAGCTAGCGCTTCTCTTAATTTGCTATCAGTTTTAAAATCTAATGCAGAAAAACTATCATCAAATACAAAAATTTCTGGGTCTTTTGCTATTGCTCTTGCAATTGATAAACGTTGCTTTTGTCCTCCTGATACATTGCTTCCACCTTGTGCAATTGGTTCACCATATCTATTTTCCTTATCTTCTATAAACTCAGTTGCTTGTGCAATTTTAGCTGCTTCTATCATTTTATCATCTGCCATTTCACTATTAGCATATTTGATGTTAGATTCAATAGTTCCAGAAAATAATACACCTTTTTGTGGTACTAATCCAATAATATCTCTTAATTCTTTTAAAGAAACTTCTTTCACATTTACACCATCTATTAAAAGTTCTCCTCCTGTTACATCATAAAATCTTGGTATTAAATTAACAACAGTCGATTTTCCACTTCCTGTACTTCCAATAATAGCTGTTGTTTCTCCTGGTTTTGCTGTAAAATTAATATCTGATAATACTTCTGTATCAGCATCTGGATAATGGAAAGATACGTTTTTGAATTCTACTAATCCTTTTTTATTTGTATCAAATTTCTTTGGATTATCTAAATCTTTAATTGCTGCTTCTGTTTCAATTACTTCGTTTATACGTCTTGCAGATACTGCTGCCCTTGGTAACATAATAGAAATCATAGATATCATTAAAAATGCCATTACTATTTGCATAGTATATTGAATAAATGCCATCATGTCACCAACTTGCATAGCACCTTGGTCTACATTATGTCCTCCCACCCAAACAATTAAAATCATTATTGAATTCATAATTAGCATAAGTAGTGGCATCATCATTGACATTGCACGACTTACAAATCTATCGGTTTTCATTAAATTATAATTGGCTTTTTCAAATCTTCCTTCTTCTTTTTCTTCTTTATGAAATGCCCTTATAACTGGCAAACCTGTTAGTATTTCTCTTGCTACTTGGTTTATTTTATCTACTAACTCTTGTAATTTCTTAAAGCTTGGCATAACACTAATAAATAGCGTTCCTACAACAAATAATACTCCTAAAATAGCAACTCCTATAATCCATGCCATTTGATTATCACTATTAGTTAATACTTTGATAAATCCCCCTATTCCTATAATTGGTGCATAAACTACAACTCTAAATAACATTGTTATTAATTGTTGTATTTGTTGGATATCATTTGTACTACGAGTAATCAAAGATGCTGTTGAAAAGTCTGATAATTCTTTATTAGAAAATCCTATTACTTTCTTAAATACTTTATCTCTTAATGTTCTTCCTAATTTAGCTGCTACTTTAGAAGATAACAACATAATAGAAATTGCTGAAATCATAGTTATAGATGCAACACCTAACATTTGAAGTCCTGCTATTAAAATATAATTATTTTGTAATCTATCTGTATCTACTCCTAATTTTATATATAATTCTTTTACAGCACCAACAGCTGCTTGTTCTTTAATAGAATCTTGCATACTATCAATTTTATTTGTAAATTCTGCTAAGATTTCATTTCTTTGTTCTTCTGGCATGTTTTTTATTAATTCTAGTAAATTTTGTATTTTTATGTATTGTTTTTGTACTTCTGGTAAATTTGACATATTAGCTAACATTTGTTCTTTAATTTGATTAGCTGTTTCTTCATTTTGAAGAGTTGCTATTTCCATTAGAGGTGCTGACATTATTTTTGACAATTCATCTTTTTCGTCTTGTTTCATTTCTTTTAATACATAGATTGTATTTGATTCTGGTTTTACATTTTTTCCAAGATATTTACGAATTATCCTTTCCTCTTGTTTTGTAGGTTCATTACTAACTAATGTATAGTTATCTAAAATTTTTTCACTTTCTTGTGCAAAAATCATAAGATTGTCCATATCTTCTTTTGCTATTATATCTGGCACTGCTGTTTCAATTCCTCCTGCTTGAATACCTATATTTACAATTTTAGAAGTATAATCTGGCAAAGCTAAATCTGTTGCTGCTTGAATACATAACAAAATGACAATAGCAAAAACTGACCCAAATGACTTTTTCAAATTTTTTAATACTTTTAGCATATTTTCTCCTCTCTTTTTGTATACAACTCTTTTATATTATAAGTTTTCTATAATATAAATAAACACTGTATCTCATTATATGTGACACAGTGTCGATTGTCTATGTACGAATTGTGAATTTTCTGTGAATTACTAATTATGATAATTACATCTTTCTGAATACTCCACCAACTTTTCCTAATATTTCACAATCAGGAACTATAATTGGGTCCATAGTAGAGTTTTCTGGTTGTAGTCTAATATGGTCTTTTTCTTTATAAAATGTTTTTACAGTTGCTTCTTCTCCAATTAAGGCTACTACTATTTCTCCATTGTTTGCTGTATTTTGTTTTTTTACTAAAATGTAGTCTCCATCTAATATTCCTGCTTCTATCATGCTTTCTCCTCTAACAGTAAGCATAAAACTTTCGCAGTTTCCTACAAAGTCAATTGGAATTGGAAATGTATCAGTTACATTTTCTACGGCTAAGATTGGTTCTCCTGCTGTAATTCTTCCGATAATTGGTACTTCTACTAATTCTCTTTGAGTATAAAAGTCTTTACTTGATGTTTTCTTAACTTCACCAGAACCACCTTTTAATAATCGTAAGGTTCTTCCTTTTTTATCTTGTTTCTTTATATATCCTTTTTCATCTAATTTGGCTAAGTATCCATGTACAGTTGCTGTTGAACTTAATCCTACTGCTTTTCCGATTTCTCTTACAGATGGTGGATATCCTTGTGTCATAATTTGTTTTTCAATAAATTTTAATATTGATTTTTCTCTTTTATTTAGTTCTCCTCTTTTTCTTGGCATATTATTCACTCCATTTCTCTTATTTTTTCCCATCATATCATACAAACAAAAAAATGTCAAACATATTTTTGACATTTTTCAAATTTTATTATTTCGGTTTTCTTAAAATATATTATGGTTTTAAATATACAACTCTTGATTTTATGTTAATGGCTAAGTTGGGACAGGCACACTTTAGCCATTAACATAAAATCAAGATTTGTATATCTAAGACCATAATAAATTGTAACGTTTTATTTTATATAAATATTAGGGTCAACAGGTAAAGAATCTTTTAAAATTTCAAAATGAAGATGTGCTTCATCTGCAATTTCGAAAACTGCTGTATTTCCTACTGTTCCAATAGATTGTCCTTTTTCTACTTTCTCTCCTTCTACTACAAACTCAGATGTTAATAAATTAGCATACACTGTTTGGAAATTATTATCATGTTCAATTACGATTGTTAAACCATATCTTGGGTCATTTTTGATTGATTTTACTGTTCCGGGCTTCTGCAGATTTTACAACTGTAGTTTTATCAGCTTTAATATCAATTCCCATATGTGTTGTCCATTCTTCTAATGTTGCTGAATAAATTAGATTATCTTTTGCATATTCTCTTGATATCTCACCTTCAACTGGTCTTGCAAAACTAAGCTCCTTTTTAGATTCTTCTTTACTTACTTTTGTGTTTGTTGTTACATTAGTGCTATTAGTCTTTTTATTCGTATTTGTTACATTAGTTGTTGTATTTGTAGCATTAGTATTAGTTTTTGTTTCATTTGTTGTATTAGCTGCATTATTATTAATTGTATTTACTTCATTTGCTGATTCTTCTACTGATTTTCCAATCTCTGTACTAGCACTCTCTGTATTTTGAGTATTATTAGCCATACTTGCCATCTGTTCTAAACTCATTGTACTATTTTTTACATCATCACTTAAGTCTTTACTGTACATAAATAAAGCAAATACAATAACAGCTAACACTGCTACTCCAATCCCTGCATATAAGATAATCTTATCATTTGACGTTTTACTATGCAAATTTCTTCTATTTTCTCTACTCATATAATCCTCCTTAAAAAAGTTTTGTTATTAGAAGTATTTCCTATTTATAGAGGATTATACATTTTATATTAAATTTATTTCTTTAATTTCTATATTAGCATAAAAATGATGAATAATTTCTTCACAATTGCTTCCTTGTTTTGCCATAGTATCTGCGCCTGTTTGACTCATTCCTACACCATGACCGTAACCTTTTACTGTAAATTTTATTTTATTAGATTCTTTTGTAATTTCAAAATTTGTTGACCTTAATCCTAATAAACTTCTTGCTTCTACTCCTGAGATTTCATGATTACCAAATTTTATTGTTTTTACTCTGTTACCATCTGTGTGTTCTAATATCTTAATTGCTTCATTATCTGTAAAATCAATTTGGATATCGTTATATTTTTCTCTTAATTTTGTTAATAATTCCTCATTTGTAAGTTCAATTTCAGAAGCATATTGACTATATCCTTCTTCTCCTGCTGTTTCTACTACTTGTAAATAAGGCAAATTACTTCCTCCCCAGACATTAACAGGGAGCTCTGTAATTCCTCCACTATTACTATGAAAAAAAGCATTAATTGGTTCATTATTATATGTGATAATTTTTCCTTTTGTTTCATTTACACATTGTTCTATTTTTTGCCAATTACTTTCCCTTTTACTTTCTTCCCATCTAGCTAATCTATCCTCTTTTGAAATCCATGCTTGACAACAAGTAGAATCATCACAAATATCAGCATTTTCATGTTTTCTATTTTTTGCTTTATAAATTGTATAAGTCCTTGCAACTATAGCCTGTGCCTTTAATGCTTCTATCTCAAAATCAGCTGGCATTTCTGCTGAAACTACATGATATAAATATTTGTCTAATTCAACTTCTTCAACTTCTCCTGTTTTCTTATGTAATAATTTAATTATTCCATAATTTTTATAATCATATGTTTGTTCTTCTTCCCTTTTTTCTTGTTCTGGTGTACTATTCTCTGCACTTACTTCTTTATCACGTTTTGTAAGCATAGCAGGCATCAAGAAACAAATAAAAATAAAAGCAAGAAAATACAGCAAAAACTTTTTCACATAATCTTCTCCTCTCCTTATAGGTTTTGAAACAATTTATGCCTCTTTTAGTTTCATTTTCATATTTCCTAAAATTTTACGTTCAATTCTTGATACTTGCACTTGTGTAATTCCTAAAATTTTTGCTACTTGTGCTTGTGTCTTTTCTTTATAAAATCTTAATAAAATAATTTCTTTATCACGTGTATCTAAGTTTTCAATTAACTGTTTAACTGTTATTTTATTAGTTATTAATTCTTCTTCATTTTTCTCGCTAGCTAGTGTTTCTATCAAACTAATACTATTTCCATCTTTTTGATTAGTATAAGTATTTCCTTCAATTGAATCTACTGGTGAACTTGATTCCATTGCTAATACAATATCTTCTTTTGCTACTTTTAATTCCTTTGCTATTTGATTTATTGTTATTTCTTCCCCTTTTTTATAAAAATATTCTCTTTGCAGTTCTTTAATTTTAATACTTAGCTCTTTAATACTTCTACTAACCTTAACAGGCCCATCATCTCTTATATATCTTTTAATTTCTCCAATCATATATGGAACTGCATATGTTGATAATTTCACATCATAATTCCAATCAAAACGCTTAATTGATTTAATAAAACCTAAAACTCCAATTTGGTATAAATCCTCTATTTCATATCCTCTTCCACTAAATCTTTTTACAATGCTCCATATTAATCCATTATTATTTTTAATTAACTCTTCTAACTGGGATTTATCACCGTTCCTGAGCTTTTTTAATTAACTCTATATCATTTTCGTGCATATTTAACCCCTTAATTCTTAATCTTTTGTAATCATTTGAAAATCTTCTTCTTCACTTTCTATTTTAGGTTTAATTTTTTTTCTCATAGTAACCTTTGTTCCTAAGCCAACTATAGATTCTATTTCCATTGAATCCATAAAGCTTTCCATAATTGTAAAGCCCATTCCAGACCTTTCTAAGTTAGGTTTTGTCGTATATAATGGTTCTTTTGCTATATCTACATTTTCAATACCTTTTCCCTTATCTGAAATTTCAAGTATAATCTCACTTTCTTTTAAATGACCAACTATTTTTACTATTCCTTGTTTATCCTCATATCCGTGAATAATACAATTAGTAACAGCTTCAGAAACTGCTGTTTTAATATCAGCAAGTTCCTCAATCGTAGGATCTAGCTGTGAAGCAAATGCTGCTACAGCAACTCTAGCAAAAGCTTCGTTTTTTGCTTTACTAACAAACTCTAATTTCATTTCATTTTCAAACATATCTTTCATTTTCCTTTTTATCCTTTCTTTTAGTTATGGCTAAATTGGGACAGGCACCACTTAGCCATTTATGGTCAAATTGGGACAGGTACAACATGACCATTCCCACTTAAATGTTCCAACTTTAATTAGAAGTTACTGGAATTAATTTTAATATTCCACTCATATCAAATATTCTCTTTATGCTTGACCCTAAATTACTAACTTCAAATTTTGCTCCTAGCATATTTGCAAATTTATATCTTCCAATTACCATCCCTATTCCTGCACTATCCATGAAAGTAACACTATCAAAGTCAAATATAACTCTTTTAGGCATATATCTTTCCATTTCATAATCTGCTCTCCTCCTTATCTTTTGTACACTACAGTCATCAATTTCATCTGTAATTTTAAAAACTAAAAGCTTGTCCTCTTCATAAAATTTTGATTCCATTTCTACTCCTTTCTAAGGATTGATTTAATTTGAATAATAAATATTTTTCAAATTTTCTCCTCTTTTGTTTTTCCTTTTTTATTATAGTATGTTTTACATTTTTTTCCAAGAGTAAAATTTAAGAAGTTTTGTCGTTTTGTAAGAAGTTTTCGACAAACTTTATTTACAATTTACTAAATTATTATTGCAATTTTATGTTAATGGCTAAAGTGGGACTGTCCCACTTTAGCCATTGCCATTTTTTAGGGCATCTGTTACACCTATTAAAAGAGGAAGCTGTTGCTTCCTCTTTATTATTCTTCTATTTTTCTAAGCATTTCTCTATATTTTTCTAGTTTAATCTTTTCTTCTTCTATTTTTGCTTGTGGTGCTTTATTTATAAATCCAGGATTAGAAAGCATTTTTTCGCATCTTTTAATCTCTTGTTGTAATCTTGCTTTTTCTTCTTCTTGTCTTTTACGTTCTTCTTCTTTGTCAATTAATCCTTCTAATGGCATATATAATTCAATTCCATCAGTTATAATTTGAATACTATCTGTAGGAATACCATCTTTATTATTTTGAACTTTTATACTTTTTCCAAATCCTAATTTTAATAAAAAGTCTCTTGATTCCTCAATTTGTTCTCCATAATTTTTAGTTACAAAAATTAAATCTGCTTTTTTTGATGGATGAATATTTTTGCTAGCACGGATATTTCTAATTTCTACTATAATTTGTTTTAATTTTTCAATTATGTTAGTATCTTCATCATAATCTACTCTTTGTTTTGTTTTTGGCCAGTGTGTCATCATTAATTCTTTGTCATTATAATTTACTAATTCTGAATAAATCTCAGACGTTACAAATGGCATAAATGGATGCAACAACTTTAAGCTATCACCAAATACATAATTTAGCACAAAACTTACTTGTATTTTTTCTTGTTTCTTGTCACTATATAATCTTGTTTTTACCATTTCTATATACCAATCACAAAATTCGTTCCAAATAAAACTGTAAATATTATCTAAAGCGATTCCTAAATCGTATTCTTCCATATTTCTAGTTACTGTTCTAATTAAATTATCTAATTTATTTAAAATCCATCTATCTTCTATTTTTAGTTCTTCTGATTTATATTTTCTAGTTTCTTTGTCTCTAATTTTTTCATCGAACTCCATAATTTCTTCTTTAGAAGCTAAATTCATAATAATAAATTTAGCAGCATTCCAAATTTTATTAGCAAAGTTAGATGCTTGGTCTAATTTTTCTGGCATATAACGAATATCATTACCCATTGTAGTTCCTGATAACACAGAAAATCTTAAAGCATCTGCTCCATATTGATTAATTACCTCAATTGGATCAACACCATTTCCTAATGTTTTAGACATTTTTCTTCCTTGACTATCACGTACAATCCCGTGAATTAAAACATCACTAAATGGTTTTTCTTTCATTGCTTCTAGCCCTGAGAATACCATTCTAGCTACCCAGAAAAAGATGATATCATAACCAGTTACTAATACATTTGTTGGATAAAAAGTTTTTAAGTCTTCTGCTTCTTTGTTTGGCCAGCCAAGTGTTGAAAATGGCCATAATGCTGAACTAAACCAAGTATCTAATGTATCTGGGTCTTGGTGTAATTTACTTGAACCACATTTTTCACAGGCTTCTGGTTTAGCTTTTGCTACATTAGTATGTCCGCATTCTTCACAATAATAAGCTGGTATTTGATGTCCCCACCATAATTGTCTTGAAATACACCAATCTTGAATATTTTCCATCCAATTAAAATATGTTTTTTCATATCTTTTTGGAACAAATTTTACTTCATCATTTTTTACTGCTTTAATTGCTGGCTCTGCTAATTCTTTCATTTTGACAAACCATTGCTCTGAAATTTTAGGCTCAATTGTGTTTTTACATCTTTCACATTTAGCAACATTATGAGTATATTCTTCTTCTTTTACCAATGCCCCTAGCTCTTTTAATTTTTCTACTATTTTCTTTCTTGCTTCTAATAAATCCATTCCCTGATATTCTGATACTAAATTCCCCATTTTGAAATTTTCATCAAACACTTCAATAATCTCTAAATTATTTCTTAATCCTGCTTGATAGTCATTCATATCATGAGCTGGTGTAATTTTAACAGCACCTGTCCCAAATTCTTTTTCTACAAAAGAATCTGCTATAATTGGAATTTCTTTATTCATAATTGGTAATATACAGCTTTTTCCTATTAAGTCTTGATACCTTTCATCTTCTGGATGAACTGCTACAGCAGTATCTCCTAGCATGGTTTCTGGTCTTGTTGTAGCAACTATAATATATTTGTCTTCTCCTTTTACTTTGTAACGAATGTGCCATAAGCAAGAAGCTTCTTCGTGGTATTCTACTTCCGCATCTGATATTGATGTGTTACAGTTAGTACACCAATTTACCATTCTTTTTCCTTTATAAATTAGACCTTTATTGTATAAACTTACAAATTGTTCTAAAACTGCATCTGATAATCCTTCATCTAAAGTGAATCTTCTTCTTTCCCAGTCACAAGAACATCCTAATTTTCTTTGTTGTTCTTGAATAGTTCCTCCATAAAGATTAGTCCAATCCCATGCTTCTTCGATAAATTTTTCTCTTCCTAAATCATATTTTGTTTTTCCTTCTGATTTTAATTTTTGAACAACTTTCATTTCAGTTGATATTGAAGAATGGTCAGATCCTGGAAGCCACAGTGTATTATATCCTTGCATTCTTTTAAAACGTATTAGTATATCTTGTATTGTATCATCTAAAGCATGACCCATGTGCAATTTTCCTGTTACATTAGGTGGTGGCATCATAATACAATAGCTTTCTTTTGTTTTATCCATACTTGGTTTAAAATATCCTTTTTCCTCCCAATTTTTGTATAATTTGTCTTCAAAATCTTTTGGATTATATTTTTCTTTTAACATATTTTTTCCTCCCTCTTTTTTATTTTTCAAAATCAAATAAATTTAGTCCTATTTCTTTATCAAATGTTCGCTCTACTTTTCCTTCTATTACATCAATAAACATCTCACAAGTAGCGCTAATAATAGCTTTATTTAGATGTCCTCCATAAACTTTATTTTCTTTGTCTGCTGCTGCTAAGTGAATATGTATATATATTTCACCATCTTTAGTTGTTACATTTCCTGTTAATGAAACTATTTCAAAATCACCATTATATGTCGTTGATTCATATTTTTTGTTCTGTGTTTCAAATAAGCCTACTGTAAATTCTCTAATAGCTCCTAACGCATTTACATTCGCCAATTTTATTTTTTCTTTTTCACAAATTTTAACTAACTCCTCTAAAATTTCTTCTCCTTTGTCTAGTCTTACCACAATTTTGTTTTGCATTTTACGATAATCCATAATTTTTCCTCCCTTTATATTATATAAAACAAAAAACTCGCTCCTATTATAAGGGCGAGTGTATGTTTCTCACGGTACCACCTTAATTGCAATCTTTTTTAAATTGCATCTTAGTTAGCCTTTAACGTGGCTTAAACGGATATTCTTAAATTTATATTTCTTAGAATATCAACTAAAAAAGCTACTTTCCATTTATCTTTTTCTTAAGAAGCTTTCAGCCTATGACTTCTTTTCTCTAAAAGTAAGTATAAATGTACTCCTCTTTTTTCTTGTTTTTATTTATTGTAGTATTATTATTGCATATTTTTTAATAAATTGCAAGCTTTTTTTATATTTTATTGCATAGCTCTTCTATATAATTCAATAAAATCTTCTTTGCTAACCTCTCTTGGATTTCCTGGTTTGCAAGGATCATTCATTGCTTTTTCAGAAAGCATTTCTAAATCTTCTTCCTTTACACCATAATCTTTTATATTTTGTGTAATTCCTACTGTTTTACTTAATTCTGATATCATCCACACAAATGTATTTATAACATCTTGGTCATTTAAATGTGCTGCATCTGGTCTACCAATATTTACAAGGATTTCTCTAAAACGATTCGCACATACCTCACCATTAAATCTCATTACTGTTGGCAATAACATAGCATTTGCAATTCCATGTGGTGTATCATACACAGCTCCTAGCTGATGTGCCATAGAATGTACAATACCAAGTCCTACATTAGAAAATCCCATTCCTGCAATATATTGTGCCATTCCCATCATTTCAATTGCTTCTTCATTTTTTTCATTAACAGCTGCTGGCAAATATTTAAATATCATTTGAATTGCCTTCATATGAAACATATCTGACATTTCATTGTGAGCTGCTGTGATATATCCTTCTATTGCATGTGTTAATGCGTCCATTCCAGTTGCAGCAGCTAAACTCTTTGGCATAGAAGCCATTAACTCAGAATCTACAATAGATAAAATTGGAATATCATTAGGGTCAACACAAACCATTTTAATTTTAGCATCTTCATCAGTTATTACATAATTGATAGTTACTTCTGCTGCTGTTCCTGCTGTTGTTGGAAGTGCAATAATTGGCATTCCTTTGTTTACTGTATTAGATAATCCATTTAGTGATTTTATATCTTTTCTATCTGGATTTGTCGTAACAATGGAAATTCCTTTTGCTGTATCTATACTAGAACCTCCTCCTACTGCAACAATTACATCTGCTTTAGTTCTTTTACAAGATGTTACGCCATCTGTTACATTTTTTATTGTTGGATTTGGTTTTACTTTTGAATAGATATAATATGGTATTCTAGCTATTTTTAAAACTTCTTCAACTTTTGCTGTTACTCCTGCTCCTATTAAAGCTTCATCTGTTACTAAAAATACCTTTTGAAATCCTCTCTTTTTTATTTCATTAGCAAGTTCTTCTCTTGCTCCTTTTCCAAAATATGATGTTTCATTTAATACAAATTTTGTTGACATTTTCCTTTTCCTCCTTCGTTTTTCTCTAAATTATGCTTCTTTATATTCTGCTGGTATTTCAAATAATTTGTCATCTACTGTGTAAGATATGTTTACTTTTAGAATTTCTTGATAGTCTCCCGTTATTGTTTTAATATAAACTAGTTTGTCTCCATTAAAATAAAATCTTGTTTTAGAAGTTTGTTCATCTACATTTTCTGTTTCTTTCATTAAAAAATCTGTAATTCCTTGATATTCTTCATATTTGTATTCTTTTCCATCTATTTTTTCTTTGCCTTCTTTATATTCACTATTTTTTATTCTATTTAGTGGATTTTCTATTTTTCCTAATTCTGTTTCATTGTTTCTATAAGTATAATAAGCTTGTTGCTCTTTTACTAATAAATAAGAATTTCCATCTTTTATAATAAATTTTGAATTTTGTCCATTATAATTAGTATCTAAATAAGCTTTATTGTCCTTTTTAGCATATTGTATCACATTTTTATCATCTAATTCTATAGTAGCTCTATATGCTCCTTTTTCTTTTAATTCTGAATATAGTTTAGCTACTTTTGAAATATTTTTAGCTTCTTTTTCATTATTAGTATTTTGTGAATTAATTGCCCACCAAGAAATTCCTGCAATTAATGCTAAAACCACCAATGTTACTACTATAATTATTGCTATTTTCTTTTTACTCATTTGTACTCCTCCTTATAATTTTTAATCGCCTAAATTAATTCCAACATTTCTTGCTGTTTTTATTAGGTCATCATCCATTGTAATCTTACGCAAATTGCTATCTTCTGTATTTCCAGAAACTGCTCCTATTTTAGTATTTTTTCCAACTACTTCTTCTAAAGATACTGAATCTAACTTTCCATTTTTTATAATTGCTAATGTTCCGAATTTTCCTTCAATTGCAAGTTCCATTGCTTTTGTTCCGTATTTTGTAGAAAGCACCCTATCAAATGCTGTCGGAGTTCCTCCTCTTTGCATATATCCTAAGGTTGTATTTCTTGCTTCTAGTCCTGTTAGTTCTTGTAATTGTATAGCTACAACTTGTCCGATTCCACCTAACTTTGTGTTGTCAACTCCTGCGCCATTATCTCTTGTTCCCATAATAGTTATTTCACCATCTTTTGGTTTTGCTCCTTCTGCTACAACTACAACACTAAAGTTCTTTCCTCTTTTTTTTCTATTTTCAATTTTCTCCGCTACGCAATTTATATCATATGGAATTTCTGGTATTAAAGCTACATCAGCTCCTCCTGCTATAGCTGCCTCTAAAGCTATCCATCCTGCATATCTTCCCATAACTTCTAAGACCATAATTCTATGATGTGTTGCTCCTGTTGTGTGTAATCTATCTAAAGCTTCCATTGCAACTGATACAGCTGTATTATATCCAAATGTGATTTCTGTACAGGCCACATCATTATCAATAGTTTTTGGCACACCAATTATATTTACTCCTTTTGTTGCAAAGTCTCTTGCTGATTTTTGTGTTCCATCTCCTCCTAATGTAAAAACACAGTCAAATCCAAAATCTTTAATATTTTGTATCGCTTGGTCTGACATATCTTTATATTCTACACTTCCATCTTCTTTTACTATTTTGTAGTTAAATAAGTTCGCATTTGTAGATGAACCTATAATTGAACCTCCCTTTGGTAAAATTCCAGTAGCTTCTCCATTTGCTGCTGTTGATAATAATTCAAAATCCTTTTTTAGTAGTCCATTATATCCATCTATAATTCCATAACATTCTACTCCATGATTTTCTGCTGTTTTTACGATGGCTCTAATAACTGCATTAAATCCTGATACATCTCCTCCATTTGCTAGTATTCCTACTTTCTTTAACATTAAAAAATCCTCCTTCATTAAATTATTGTTTTGCTTTTCTTATTATATCAATAATTTTATTTTTTACAACACTTTTTCTAAAAATAATTCATTGTTGACATTTTTGACATGAACAAAAATGTCAATATACTTCTTTTTAAAATTATGGGATAATCAGTTTAAATTTAAAAGTTAAGGTGATTATATGATTAAAGAAAAGAGAAAATCTAAAAAGTATACTCAAGAAGAGATGTCAAAAATATTAGGAATCAGTCTAAGACAATATGTAAGAATTGATAAAGAAGAAGATTTACCACGTAGAGATGTCCTTAGAAATTTAATTATAGAATTAGATTTGACTAATGAAGAAATCGGAGAATATATTAGAAAAATTACTAAGAATATTGCCTAAAAAATAAGGGCTTATTTTTTTGCCCTTGTTTATGTTTTTAGATATGGCTAAGTTGGGACAGGCACACTTTAGCCATTGTTTTAATCATCTACAACTCTTGATTTGTAAGTGAGGTATATCTTAATAAATAGAAA
>CANPAC010000010.1 GCA_947571975.1 uncultured Clostridium sp.
TTATATAAATCATTTGCTATTTATTAAGATATACCTTACTTACAAATCAAGAGTTATATATGATAAACATAAAAATGGCTAAAGTGTGCCTGTCCCAACTTAGCCATTTTTTTTATAATTTCCCTTTACTTTTTTTTATAACTAATATAAAATAGTATTAAATTGGATATACTAAGAAAAAATTTTGGAGGAAACAAATGAAAAGCAAAAACGAATTAAGTTACAAAGATTTAAAAATGACATGTAGTACTAATTTATTCAAATTTGAAACAACAGAAGAATTAGAGCCAATTCAAGCTGGAATTGGGCAAGACCGTGGAATTAAAGCCTTAGAATTTGGTTTACAAGTGGATGTAAAAGGATATAACCTATATTTAGAAGGACCTAGTGGAGTTGGAAAAACGATGTATACTAAGAACTACTTAAATAAAATTGCTCCTAAGAAAAAAACTCCTTCTGATTGGTGTTATATCTATAATTTTGAGAACCCAAACGAACCAATTGCTGTTGAATTGCAAGCAGGTCAAGGGAAAGAATTTCAGGACTCAATGGATGGCTTTATAAAAGAAATCAGAAAAGATATTAAAAAGACTTTTAATAATGATGATTTTGAAAAAGAAAAAGCTTTGATTAAGCAAGAATTTGAGGTAAAGCGTACTGCTTTATTAGAAAAGCTGAACCAAGATGCTTCTAAATATAATTTTCAAGTAAAGGCTGCGCAAAATGGTATTTATATGATGCCTGTTGTAGATGGTAGAGCTATTGAAGAAGAAGAGTTTGATAAACTTGATGATAGTATAAAACAAGTTTATGAGCAAAATTCTGCTTTTGTTCAAGAGCAGATTATGGAAGCAATTGGTCAGATTAAAGAAATTGAACGTCAATCTGATAAAAAGATTTCTGAATGGCAATCTAATGTGGCTTTACTTACTGTTAATGTTCATATTAATTACTTAAAGTCAAAATATAAAAGAAATAAAAAAATTAATAAGTTTTTAACTGATATTAAACAAGATATTTTAAAAAATATTTCATTCTTTTTAGAAGATGATACAAATAAACAGCAACAGCCTATACAAGGTCCTAATCAGAAAAAGCCTGACCCTTGTTTAAATTATCGTGTTAATTTGTTTATAGATAACTCTAATCGTGATGGTGCACCAGTTATTATGGATTCTAATTATTCTTATCATAATATATTTGGTTCTTTAGAATACGAGAATTACTATGGTGCTCTAAAAACTGACCACACTATGCTAAAACCAGGGCTTATGCAACGTGCTAATGGTGGTTATATAATTTTCCAAGCAAAAGATTTATTAGCTAATGGAATGTGTTATGAGGCTTTAAAAAAAGCTTTGCGTGTAAAAGAATTAAGTATAGAAAATGCTGCCGAGCAACGTTCTTCTATGGTTTTAGTTTCTTTAAAACCAGAACCAATTCCTTTAGACTTAAAAGTAATTTTAATTGGTAGCGCTAATATATATCAAACACTTTTAGCAATGGACTCTGATTTTAAGAAATTGTTTAAAATAAAAGTAGAGTTTGAAGATGATGCTTTGATTAATTCTGAAAACTTACAAAAATTGGCTCAAATTGTGCATGGATTTTGTGAGCATGAAGGATTACCACATCTTGATAAATCTGGTATGGCTCGCTTAGTTGAATATGCATCTAAACTAGCAGGCAGTCATAGCAAAGTTTCTACTCGATTTGATAATTTAACACAAGTAGTTGGTGAAGCTGCTACTTGGGCTAAACTTTCAAAATCAAAGGTTGTAACAGATAAGTTTATTGATAAAGCTTTAGAAGAACGAATTGAAAGAGTAAAAAAATATGATACTAAATATTTAGAAATGATAAAAGAAAATGCCCTTTTGATTAATACATCTGGATTTGAGGTAGGAGAATTAAATGGTTTAACAGTTATGACAATTGGTGATTATACTTTTGGAAAACCTGCTAAGATTACTGTTAATACTTATACTGGAAAAAATGGTATTATCAATATTGAAAGAGAAGTTGAAATTTCTGGTCCTTCTCATTCAAAAGGTGTATTAATTTTAACTGGATATTTAGGAGAAATGTTTGCACAGGATATTCCTTTGTGTTTAACGGCAAGTATTTGTTTTGAACAATTATATAATGGAGTAGATGGAGATAGTGCTTCTAGTACAGAATTATATGGTTTATTATCTAGCCTATCTGGCATACCAATTAATCAGTCTATTGCAGTTACTGGTTCTGTCAATCAAAAAGGTCAGATTCAACCAATTGGTGGTGTAAATGAAAAAATCGAAGGATTTTTCCAAATATGCAAAATGAGGGGCTTAGATGGTTCTCATGGTGTTATGATTCCTGTTCAAAATGTTGATAATTTACAATTGTCTGACGAAATTATTGATGCTGTTAAGACTAAGCAATTCCATATTTATTCTGTTTCTACAATTGAAGAAGGAATTGAAGTTTTAACTGGTGTTCCAGCTGGCAAAAAGGATAAAGATGGTCACTTCCCTGCTGGTACGATTAATTATTTAGTTTATGAAAAATTAAGAAAATACGCTGAAATCAGTGCAAAGAAAATGAGGGAATAAAGCTATAATTATTTTTCACTAACTTATAACCTTTTTACTACTCAATTTCAAAATCTGAATTAGACCTAAATATCCAAAAATAGGATACAAACTACTTACTAAATTAGAAAATCCTATTTTAGAAATTATAACAGAAGTTATACACATAATTGCCGCAATATGTGTATAACTCTTTTTGTTTTGTGTTACATTTTGTAAAAAACTTGTTCCTAATGAAATAGCTGTTGTAAAAATTGAACCTAGCAAAATAAATCCATATACATATCTTGCTGCTTTAAACATATTTGACACGACATAAACTGCTGGCATTTCTAAATTTGTAATATCAACATCTACACGAACTAGTAGTAAAAATACAATTACAGATAATATCATAATAATTAATGTGCTAGTTGTTGTAATTTTTATTATTTGCTTTTTATTTTCAATATAATTTTTTAAAGTCAGCAATACTGGTATTAATAGAATACTGTTATAGCTACTATATAATATAGCGCTTAATATAAAATTAGATTTATTAGTTTTTATAATATAATTTCCTAACTCAAATAAATGTATATCTTTTAAATTTATAATTCCAATTATTATTAAAAATCCAATTAAAATAGGTACTAATAATTCATTAGCTTTGACAACTCCTTTAACACTTGTCATAAAAACACCAAATGTTAATATTGCTAATATACAGCTTCCTATTAAACTATTTATTCCTAACTCTTGTTCGAAATAAGCTCCAAATCCAGCAATCATAATAAAAAACGTAATTAATATAAATATGTTAATTACTGTATTTATGATTGGTTTTATTTTTATACCTTTAGGAATTAGTATGTCTAAAAATTCTTTGTATGTGTCTATTTTATGTTTGTTTACTATTTTAAAAGTTTTATAAATAACAAAACCTATTATTACATTTGTTATTAATAGTCCTACTAATCCTTCTATTCCATACGAAAAAAAGAACAGGTACATTTCTTGACCAGAGGCAAATCCTGCTCCTATCATAGTTCCTATGATTACAAATACTACTTTTAAAATGTTTTTATTTTTCATATAAAAAACCCCATATTATTTTATGGGATTTTTTATTAGTTTATTCAATTATTTTTTTCTTCTTCTAATTTGCCATACGACAATTCCTGCAATAATAATTAAAATTGGTACAGCAAAGATAATAACTTTTACTATTATATCTTGTGCTTCTGTAGCAGTATATGTTACAGTTCCTGTACTTTTTCTTGCTGTAATATCTTCTTCTCTATCTACTAAATAAGCCATAGAATTTAATATAATATCTTTATTATTAACTTCTGCTACAATTGGATACTGAGAATTTTGACTTAATGGATAGTCTGTTGTGAAATTATTTTCTCCTATTATAATCATTTTAGATGTCTTTTTTACTTCCCCAGTTTCTTCATTGGCCTCTACAATTGTTTTTTCTAATTCTGCTCCAACTACAAACTCTCCTGCTTCTTCATTTTCTTGTTTATTTGTAGAAGTTATAGTATATTCTGTTCTAAAGAATGATTTTTCACTTGTTTTTAATAAATCTGTTTTTTGTACTTTTAATTCATCAAGTTTATCTTCATTTATATTGATTTTAGTTGCATCAATCAAAACAACGCCATCACTATTATATAAAGTTTTTGTAATTGTTGAATATTGTATTGTAGGGAATATGATATTAGGTGCTCCTGATACAATTCTACTTGAATCACTTTCTATTACTCTTCCTACTTCAAATGGATTAATGCCATATAGGGCTAACACACTATTTACATTAGGAAAATCTTGTTTTTGCATTACAGCTGCATTAAGCCATAATATATTTCCACCTTGATTAATATATTCCTTTATACTATTAGTTGTTACTTCATCGAAGTCTTTATTAGGTGTTGTTATTACTAATGTTTTACAATCTTCTGGAACTTTTCCTTGTGATAATATATTTAATGTTTCAATTTCATTTACTTCATTTTGTAAATACATATTTAAGTAGTTCATGTTATTTGTTAATGAGTAATTACTGTATCCTTGTAAAAAATATACTTTTGGTATTTCATCTGAAGTTACATTTAAGATAGAACTTGTTAATTTTTCTTCTGCTATACTTATAGTTTCATATGTTGTAGTATCATATGTTACTAAATCATTTGCTGTTAATACTTTTGATTTCTCTCCACACTCTACAATAATCCCTTGAGTACTATTTTCAATTCCATATTTTTGGACTAAATCTGGCCTATCATTAACATTTACCGCTTCTGCTACAATTTTTTCATTAGCCTTTTTATATTGTTTTGCTAAATCTACTGCTGCGTCATCGTCTGTATATCCAATATAATATATATTAACATTTTTATCTATATTTTTTACTTTTTCTTTACTTTCCTCTGTTAGAGTATACAGTTTTTCTTGGGTAAAATCAATTGGCGTTAATTCTAATTTTTGCATAATTATATTGATAGCTATAAAAGCAACTATGATAATTGCTATTAATAAAAATGTCATTATTCCATTAATTAACCATTTTCTTTTAATGATTTCTATTAGTTTATTAGGCTTTTTGACTTTTTCTGTTTTCTCTTTCATTCTAATCCTCCTTCTATCTTACACTTTTTCTTCTTTGCATAAATATAATTGTAATTAATAAACACATTATAGTAAATGCAATAAATGTAACAGTATCTGCTATGTCAATTTGTCCAGATGGAAATTTTGAATACATATTAATTAATGAAAAATTTGTAAATATAGTACTAAATTGTGGTAAAAACCATGTTAATATGAAAAATCCGATTGTAATTACACCTGCTATAATTTGATTTTCTGTTATACTAGAAGCTAAAATTCCAAATGCAATATAAGACATAGCTAGTAATAAAAAGCCTAACATTGTTATTAATGCTGTAGTTATGTGTGGTGTTCCAAAAAAACTTAATATAATAAAATATAAAAATGTACAAAGTAGTGTTATAATAACAATTAATACTGCTGCAATAAATTTACCTATTACCATTTTTGTAATGCTAAGTGGTGAAGTAAGTAATAATTGCTCTGTTCCTGTCTTTCTTTCCTCTGCTACAGTTCTCATTGTAAGAATTGGAACAATAAAGGTTAAAATAGTTGCTCCTGAATAAAAGATATATTCAAAATTTGTACTTTTATAATTAAATACATCTGTATAGAAAAATATACTAAACATAATTAAAAATAGTCCTATAAATACATATCCTACTGGAGAATAAAAATATGATTTGAATTCTTTTTTTATAACTGCAAACATTATTTGTTACCTCCTTCAATTAGCTTCATAAAAGCTTCTTCTAATGTACTATCAGCCTTTTTCATTTCAAATATTGTTATACTTTCTTTTGCTAATTCTGCAAAAATAGTTTTTCTTAAATCAACTTCGCCTTTTGCTTCTATTCTATATTGTTTTGTTTTATCTTCATTTTCTTCTACTAATTCTATTTTTTGAATATCTTTTACTTTTTCTAAAGTTTTTGTTATTTTATTTTCAGGATCTTCTACTGTTACATATACACTATTATTGTTAGTCACTTTGTTTTCTAAGTTCTCTGGTGTGTCAATTGCTACAATCTTTCCTTTATTAATAATAATTACTTTATTACAAATTTGGCTAACTTCTGATAATATATGTGAACTTAAAATTACAGTATGTTTTTTTCCTAACTCTTTAATTAGACTTCTAATTTCTGTTATTTGCTTTGGATCTAGTCCTACAGTTGGTTCATCTAAAATTAATATTTTAGGGTCACCTACTAAGGCACCTGCCATACTTACCCTTTGCTTATATCCTCTTGATAAATTTCTTATTAATTTTTTTTCAACATCCTTTAATCCCGTATCCCCTATTATTTTTTCGACTTTTTCTTTTCTTTCTTTTTTATCTACTTGCTTAATTTCAGCCATATAATTTACAAACTCTTTTACAGTCAAGTCTGTATACAATGGCACTCCTTCTGGCATATAACCTATTTGTTTCTTCGCTTTTTTAGGTTTTTTTAACATATCATAACCATCTACTATGATTTCTCCGTGTAGTTTGTTCAATAAACCCTGTTATCATATTCATAGTAGTACTTTTTCCAGCACCATTTGGACCCAATAGCCCAACAATTTCACCTTCCTTAATTGTGAAATTAATATCATCTACGGCCACTGCTTTTCCATACTTTTTTGTAACATTTTTTACTTGTATCACAAAAAATTCCTCCTTCATTTCTCTTCTAATCGTTTAATCCCTAACATCTTATCACTTTCTTTTTCCCTTGTAAAGCATTTCACACAAAATTCACAATGTGTGTTTTTGGGGACATATCTTTAAGCTTAAAGTATTCTACTTATTGTGCACATATATTTTTTTGTCTTGCATATTTATTGATTAGGAGTGTGTTTATTATGGAATGGTTGTATCCTTTTTTAGTTACTTTTACTCTTGTGTTTTTTTCTGAACTAGGTGATAAAACACAACTTCTAGTTTTGTCGTTTTCTACAAAAAACAGCCTTAGAAATATTTTACTAGGTGTAGCAATTGGTACCTTTCTTAGTCATGGTTTTGCTATTTTATTTGGTAGTAGAGTTGCTTATTTTTCTAGTGATAGCTTTCAATTCTATTTGAAAGTTTTTACTTATGCTTCCTTTATCCTATTTGGCATAATTGGCTTCTTGCCTAAAAAGTCTTCTACTTCTTGTTGTAATAATAAATCTAGTTCTACTAAATCTAGCATTTTGCATATATTTTCTAGCTTGCAATTAAATTGTGTTTTTATGGTCGCTCTTTGTATTTTAGTTGGAGAGCTTGGTGATAAGACTTTTTTAGCTTCTCTTAGTCTTGGCTTTGAATATCCACATGCTAAACTTCCTTTAATATTAGGCTCTGTTTGTGGTATGGTTACAAGCAATTTTATTGCTGTTTTTTGCGGTAAGTTAGTTGGTAATCATTTCAATTCTAATTTTGTTGAATTTTTGTCTAATATTTCTTTTATTGTGTTTCGGATTTCTTGGTCTTGTTCATGTGTTTTTCTGATTTTTTTGCTTTTTTTCCTTGACACGCCTCTTTTTTTGTGCTATTATATTTATTGTTATTTACTATATGGGTCAGTAGCTCAGTTGGATAGAGCATTGGCCTTCTAAGCCAAGGGTCGGGGGTTCGAATCCCTCCTGGCTCACCATATAAGTACTTATGCGAACCCTTATAAGTTAAACGTTACAATTTTAAGACTGTAACGTCTTTTTGTTTATAAAAATTTTTAATGATAATTTAAAAGAAGGAAATACTATAAATATGAATAATATATCAATAGCAAGTTCCATCTTGTTATCCTTTCCATTTTTTCTTTCTTCTACTAACTTCCCTTGTTCTTTAAAAGCTCATGCAAAACTGGCAAAATATTCTTCTACCTCTTCTACAGTAGAATTCTGAGTATTACCATTGTCTCGGATATACTCCACCAATTATATCCTAATAAGGAATTAAATTTACAAATATATCTTGGAATCTGTTGAAGTTTACATAAAAATACGATATACTAATTCTGGTAAAAATAATGACAGTTAGTTTAGTGAATATGTTGTTCGAGGAGATTCAGAAAGATTTTCCAGAAGAATCAGCAGATAATATTCATATACAAATGTTGCCGGTTTTTCCGAATGAAATTGTGTTACAAGTTGCTTTCCCTAGATATGAGTGTGAACATTTGGATTTATCGCAATTTAAGAAAATGCCAGATGATTTTTGGAATTAAAAAGACCTGTAGGCTTCACATCTAAAGTGTGAAGCCATTACTTTTATGCCATTAGAACAATTAATAATATTATAGAATATTTTAAAAAAATAGATAATTTTGTTGCAATTTATATATGTTATTAATTCTCTAAAGATTGCATTAATAAAAAATCTTTTAATTTAATGTGTTTAACTACACTTGTAGAATAATCTATATCATCATTTGTAATAAGTATTTTTTGAGATAAATTATCGATATTTGCGAATGCAGAAAATTCATGATTATATGTTTTTTCTTCTGCTACACTATAGGCAACTTGTTTTGTATACTAAAACATCTCATTTCCTCCATAATTTATTCTACTTAAAGTTATCATACATGCGTGAGGACTTTCTACAATATAAAAAAACATCTCAATTTACATTTTACTGTATTTTGAGATGTTTCTTATATTATTTCTATTTTATTTATTTTTCATTTTTCTATCAATAACTCTAAATTTAACATAGAAACCTATAGCTAACAATGTACATCCTCCTATTGCTGTAAATGTTATTACATTATTACTTCCTGCCTTTGGTAACACACCTTGCTTAATATTTTCTTTCTTAGTAGTAGTACTTACACCATTACCTTTATTACTACCATTTGCAGATGTACTTCCACCATTATTACCACTTCCAGGTTGTTCACTACCATTACCAGTATTTCCAGTGTTTCCACTATTATTACCACCTGTTCCAGTGCCACCATCGCTTACTATTGTAACATCAATAGATTTATTAGCTGTAGGTATCTCAGGAAGATTCGGATCAATTGTAGCAGAAAAATTTGCCAATCCAATTGTAGTTTTTCCTAGTTTAGCATCATCTTTTACTTTAAAAGTAATAGTTCCTATACTTTGTGTTGTATCTATAACACCACCATTTTTTGTAGTTGCCACAATTGTTTTATTTTGATAGAATGGTGCATCCCATATATTTGTACCATTTGTTGATACATATTCTAAAACAGAAGAGTCAAACGTTATATTACTTGAATAACCACCGATTCCTTGTTCTCCACTTTTAATTGAAATATTACTTAAACCAACTGTAAGTGTAATTATATCCCCTGCCTTAGCTTGTGCTTTATCAACTGATAAAGTTGTTTCATAACTATCATCACTTGCTGCATATACATTTGTAGTTATTATTAAAAATGCTATTAATAAAATACCTATTATTTTCATATTTCTTATGTTTATTTTCATAATTTTTTTCTCCTTTAATTTAATATTTTTATTATCTTAAATTTTAAAACTAATTTGTTCCTAGTTGCTTTACTATTAGTCTTTTTAATGCTAATAAATCACTTACTGTTACTTTACCATCATTATTTATATCTGCTAATTTAAATTTATCATCCTTTAAAATCCACTCTTGCTTTTCACCTGCTACTATATGTCTTTTTACTAATAAAAGGTCTGATGATGTTATTTTTCCGTCTTTATTTACATCTCCTAATGGATGTTCCTCTTCTTTCTTAATCCAATTCACTTCTGCTTTTGCAGTTCCTTCATTTCCAGCTTTATCTTTAAATTTGAATATAAATTCTCCATTTTCAGTAAATGTATATTGGTTACTTGTACCATTATTAATAATTGTTATCTCTTCACTTGCATCTACTAAAGTTGCTATTACTTCTTCTGTTGTTTCCTCTTGTGTACTATATCTAATATTTGCTGTTGGTTTAACCTTATCAATCCAACTTACCTTTGCCTTATGTGTTTTTTCTTCTCTATTAGGATTATCAATATCGTCTGTTTGATCCATATATTCAAAAGTAAATTCTCCATTTTTTTCAAATACATGTGTCTTTCCACCTTCACTTAAAATCCTAACATTTTCATCCTTATTACCATTTGTATCAATCATATATGGCTTAAGAGTTGCTGTAACATCTTGATTAGTTTCATTCGTGATACTATAGGTAATATCACTTGCTAAAATTTTAGTATCATTACTAATGTAATCTACTTTTACACTTTTGCATGCTATATTACTTGCCTTATCTAAAATTCTAAATTCATATTCTCCACTAACTTCAAAGGCATGTTCTAAAGGATTTGACCTTGTTGTTTGTTGTAAGGTTCTTAGTTGTTCTTTTTCAGCATCAGTTACACTTTCTGTTACATCATTTCCTTCATTGTCAAAATATTTTTCCATTTCAACTATTCCATCTGCATTTAATACTGTTACATATGTTGCTACATTTTCTACATTTCCTGTTGTATTTTTATAAGTAATATTTTTAGTTGTTCCATTCTCATTTAGTTCTGCTACCTTATATATATTACCTGAAGCATCTAAATACGAAACACTTGTCGCTTTTCCATCTTTATCAACTTCAACATAATTTATTTTTCTATTGTTTTGATCTAATAGATATACATCTTCACTAATGTCATCTAATAAAACTCGTAATCTTTTATCTTCATCTAATTTGTATTTTATATCTGCTGTTGGACCATCTTTATCAATCCATGTTACTTTAGCTGTTGATGAACCTTGTGCTCCATTTTCGTCTTCAAATTCAAATGTAAACTCTCCATTTTCGCTAAATACATAAGTATCACTTCCATTATTATTAGTAATTGTAATATTTCTACTTGGATTAACTAGTCTTGCTACTACAACATCATTAGTTTTTTCAGTTGTACTGTAAGCAATACCTGCCGTTGGATGTGGATTTTGTGTTATGTCTTGATATAAGTTAAATGCTCTTGCTGCAAACCAATTACCATTTGTACGGTCTGCTACAATTTTTACATATTTAACTTCTTTTGGTTCTTCTATTTCAAAACTTTTCGTATTTGTTATAGCATCTTGGTTTGAATTGGCCTGATTAGTATATCGTAAATTTTGTTGTTTTGCTAATTCTTCCCATGTTTCTCCATCCATACTACCATAAATGGTTCCATCATAAATTTTTCCATTTCCTCCGCCTGCTGGCACAAACTCTACTGCTGATAAACTAACAGATTGATCTAATTCAATTACAATATAACGTTCCTCATCTGTTCCATTCCATGCTGAATGCCATCTTGTATTATAATTTGCATCAATTGCATTTACAGCTGCTCCTCCGTTATTAGTAGCTTGTGTTGAACAACTATGAATACTTAAATGAGATACTGGTATATATTTTCTTGTTTCTAGTTGATTGTCTTCAGTAAAAGTAAAGGTAGCTGGAGTTGTGCTTGCTAATCTTGTTCCTGTTGCTCCTTGTCTTAATTGTACAGTTTTATTTCCTGTTAAATCAGGAGAACCTTCACTATAAGAAGTCCATGGGTCATTTTCTGAATAACGCCACTGCGTACTTAAATTTACACTAATCATTCTATTTTCTAAATCACTAGCAAATAGTGTTGAAGGCAATCCTGCTGATTCTTGTATATCAATTTTATATATATTTTCTTCATTATAATTAGTACCTACGATATGAATGTAAATGTCATTGTCTGCTGTTATAGATTCTATTTCTTCTTTTGTTAATGTATGTTTATGGTCTTCTGCTGTAGAAGCTACTTCTGTCCAGCTATTCTTTCCATCTAAGCTATAATCCCAGCGAATACCATTTCCATCAAATCTACTTGATAATACTATTTTTCCTGCATTTGCTCCATCAAATGAAAAGCTTGCTAAACTAGTATCAATCTGTCCTAGTAAGTGATTAGCTAATCCTCTAGTTGTACCTGGTTGTAAAACTGTTGAACCTTCATTTGGATAGTTTTTAGCTTCTGTTAATATTTTTGTTTGAAGTATTGTAAATTTGAATTCGTATTCATCACTTGTTAATTTTGTTTTTATATAATTTGATAAATTATACATTGGAAATGGGAAACATTTTAAAGCTTCCATCATTTCTTTTTCTAATTGATAGTAATCTTCTTCTGTTTTTGTTTCATCTGCCATATATAATTTAGCAAGCCCTGCCCACGCATCTAAGTTAATTGATTGAGTTCTAATAGCTTCTCTGTATATTTCCTCTTGTTTTGCTTTATCATCTTTATATGCATCTATTGTCATTAAAAGCTCTTCTGCCTTTTCAAAATTATTATAATCATTTAAAGCTTCTTGGGCTAATATAACATATGGTATATTATATCCTTTTACATAGGTTCTATCATTTCCCCATCCTAGAGGCATTCTTTCTCCTTTTTCTGAATAAGCCCATCCAGATACATCATTGTCAATTCCCCATAAACCTTTTCCTTCTGCATTTTGATTATAGTAAAGAAGTGCTGCGTGTCCTGGTTGCCCAATAACTGCTGATGGTATAGCATTTACGCCACGTATACAATGTCCAGATTTTGAGATACCTCCACAAACAGCCCCTGTACCAAATTTATTTCTAAAGTTCATCCATAATTTATATACTTTTCCATTACTTGTATCATTTCTATATGGTACATACTCAAATAGGCCTTTTTTAGTTGTTGTTCCATCTTCATTTGTTTTTTCTACTGCAAATAAATCATTAAAGTATTCCTTGTTAGCTTCATCATAATAAATTGGATTTCCATAATTAGGCCATACATATGCCATATATGGATGTGGAGTTAATAAGCTCCATACACTACCTGGTGCTTTATCAATTCTTGTTTGAGTATATTCATTTAGCCATATAACTTCTTCGTCATCAATTAATGTCCCTAGAACCCATCTTAATTGTTCTATATTATAAGCTTCAAACCATGGCGTAATATCTACTGAATCTGTAGCTCTAAATTGCCCGTTATCATACAATTGTTTATAAAGTGCATAACGAGTTACAGAATCTGATTGATTATATTGTGAGTTTTGCATCCACAAACCTACTCTTGAAGAGTGAGTTAATGAAAGGGTTATTGCCATTCTTTTATAAAGGTTTCCCTTCGTTGTTGGCCAATTTAGGTTTTTCTTAGCTAATAATTCTTTACCAGCATCTGATATTTGCGTTTGGTCATCAAAATCATTTTTGTATTCTTTTAATAATCTTGTAAGTTGTTTTAATGAGTTATAGTAACCTCCATCTGGGTTCCCCCCTAATATATAATAACGAAGATTTTCTACATCATTCATAAGCCAATCAATTGTTTCTTTGTTGGCTGGGTCTTCTTCTATAAATCTTTCTAGCGCATAATTTCCTACACTAGCTTTAAATTTTCTTTGTAATATAAGTAATTCATATTGTGGGTCTGATAAATCCTTGTTTGCATAATCTTTAATCCTTTGGTCATATACCTCAATACTTGGATAAGTTGATTCTTTTTCTCGATAATCATCTGTAATTAGCATTGGGTCTATATATACAGCATGGTCACTTGAATTATTTGCATTTGCTACAGCTGTAAATCTAAGATATTTAGCTCCTCTAATGTCTATCTTCATAAATACAGCGTCTTGCCCTGGCAAATATACTCTATCCACATCGCTTTTTATAGTCCAATTCTCTGCTCCTTCTTTATGAAATGTGTCTTTATCTGATGTATAAACCCAAAATTTAACACCATCACCTCTAGTTGATGTTTTATTTAAACCCACCCACATAGTTAAATAATGGTATTTTTCACTATATTCACTTACATTAAAATATACTTCTGATTTAGCATGTGCCCATATACCATAATCAAATGGATAATAAGCTCCTTCTCTTTTAATTTCTAATTTGTTTCCATTATTATCTTGGTTCTTTCTTATTTGATCCCATCCTGCTTTAGATTCAGAACGAATGTCTAAGTCTGTTAATCTGATATATTCTCCTTCGTTTAAATCTTCTTGTGATTCAGTATTCTGACTATTTTCATCAGTGTTTGCATATACTGTACTATAAAAAGCTTTAGATATGCCTTCTACTTCTTCTCCATTATACATAATTGTAAATATATATTGTGCACAAATTAAAAGTGCTACTAAAGTAATTTTACTAATTACCTTATTTTTTGTTTTACTTTTATTTTGTCTTTTCATATAATCCTCCTTTTTTATTTACATATTATACAACAATTATATTATAGCACATTTTTCCAATTATGTAAATACTTTTTTTTAATTATATGGTCTAAATAGGGTTATAGTTCACTTAAAAATATATTATTTCCTTATACCAGACAACTCTTGATTTGTTGAGGGGTATTTAGAGACGTTCCTTAAAATCCCTCCTCGCCAAATCAAGAGTTGTAAAAATTAAACAATATTTTTTGCTGAACTATAACGGCTTAAAATCAAAATCAAATCCAGTATATTTAGAAAACTTTATATTAAGGTATTCTTCTATATCCTTATTAGCTTTTTCTGATATTTTATCAATCCTATAAACTGAATTTTCATATTTAGCTAAAGGAATTACATATCTTCTTTTTCCTTTAACACTTATACAATATTTATTTTTTACAGGCTTATCACTCACATAAATATCTGTTGCTTGTTGAAATTTAATAAAACTCTTTTTAATATATTCATCTTCACACGTTAAAATTCTATTTATAACATCTTTTTCTGATATTTTATATAAATCATCAATTGTTAAATATCCTTTAACAATCATAGATTTTACTATATCTGCTAAAAATTGCATAACTGTTCTATCTTTATCACTTATCCATTCTGGCCATAATTTCGATATAATATGTATATATTTTTCACATATTTTATAATCATTAAATCCTAACTCTTCAATTCCTTCTTCATTTTTTATAATGATTATATTATTATATATTTCTTTTATATCATTTAATTCCCATACTCTATGAAAAACTAATCCACTAGAAAATGTATATTCAAATCTATCTGCACTTAATTTTGGAGTATCATTATCTGCAATTGGATAAATATGATAGTCTGATATTTCTTCTAATTTAATATTATCTCTTTTTAACAACCTTTGTATTGTTTCTGATGTTTTTATTATTTCTTCTGTTTTTTCCTCAGTTGATTCTTGATGTTCTGAATCTCCATTCATAAAGTCTATACAATGTTTAAATGTTGGTGTTGCTATATCATGAAATAATCCTGCTAGAGTTTGTTTTTTATCTTTAGTAAAATGCCATATTATTAGAGCTACTCCTATACTATGATGCAAATTTGAATACCAATATCTTAAGTTAAATACTTTTGAATAATCGGTACCACAACTCATACTAGTTCCATTAAGTCTTTGCATTTCTGGCGTTTCAATATATTCTAATAACCATTCTGGAAATTCTGGTGATAGTATTTTAAAATATTGTTTTATTTCTTTGTTTAAATTCTCTAAATACATACTTGTTTCTCCTTAACAGATTTTGCACTTATATTATCATTTTTTCATATACATTAATATATATTAAATTCTAAAAAAACTCAACGTTTTTATTATCTTTTTTGTTATTTTTCATGTATTCTTCCATTTTTTCTAACTCTAACTGAGATAATTCTTTCACTGAATAATAATCCCCATGGCTAACACATGCTATAATTCTTTTTAAAAAAGTTATATATTTTTCATCATTTACCATATTTTTACATTCCTTTTTATTATATTTTTTTTATGCTGATAGAATATATTGATTTTTTCCGGTAATACTAATAGTGTTACTTGTTTTTTTGCTTATATTATCACGTTTTGCTTGTAAATTCAAGTATTTTTGGAAAATTTAGTGCCATTAAGTTTCATAACAGTTGTAGTTTTAATGTGTTCAACATTTTTCATCCTCTTGTTATACTAATATTAATACTTTGTATTGTGTGGAGGTACGAAATGAATTCAGTTTCAAAATCTGATATTGATAAAAACTTTGGAAAAATATTACGTGATTTTCGTGTAAAAAATAAATTAACTCAAGAGCAATTATCTGAAAAATTAGGCATTTCCTTAAAATATATTTCTAGAATTGAAAATGGAAACAATGGTGTTAAAACACAAACCTTAATTAATTACATGAATATTTTAGGTATCACTCCAAATACCATTTACTCTTCTTTTATTTCTAATGAGGAAGCTGCTAAAAATATAGAAATCTCTGAAAAACTTGCTTCCCTTCCTGAAGATAAAAAAGAATTTATCAATTCTATTATCGATTTATTGCAAAATTTAAATTAAAATAAAAAGCGTAACTTCTTTTAAGTTGCGCTTTTATTAAAATCTATTATTTAACATTGCCAAAAGGCTTTATATGTCTCATAAGCAGAATAAATATCATATTTACTAGTTACCTCGTAAGGCGCATGCATAGACAAAACAGGAACACCACAATCAATAACATCAGTTCCTTTGTTAGCTAAAATATAAGCAATAGTTCCTCCTCCACCAATGTCAACTTTTCCTAACTCTGTTAATTGATATTTAATATTACTTTTTTCTAAAATATTCCTTACCCAAGCTACATATTCTGCATTAGCATCAGAAGCACCTGACTTTCCTCTTGCTCCTGTATATTTTACTAGTGCAATTCCCTTTCCTAAAAATCCTGCATTTGTTTTGTCAGAAACACTGCTATAAATTGGGTCAAATCCTGCATCTACATCAGATGATAACATTTTTGAAAAACAAAATACTTTATCTAATAGATTTGGTTTATTTATTTGTAATTTATTTAAAATTTCAGAAATAAAGAAATCAAACATATGAGATTCCATTCCTGTATTTCCCATGCTTCCTATTTCTTCCTTGTCTGATAAAATACAAACCGCTGTGTTTTTAACATTATTTAATTCCATCATAGCTGCAAGTGAAGTATAAGCACATATTTTGTCATCTTGACCATAAGCTGCAACCATACTTTCGTCAAATCCCAAACTTCTTGCTCTAAAAGCTGGTACAAGTTCTAACTCAGAACTTGTAAAATCAACTTCTGTAATTCCATACTTTTGATTTAACAAATTTAAGATATTTAATTTTACTTTTTCTGTAACTTTTTTATCCTGATAAGGAATACTTCCTATTAATAAATTTAAGTCTTCTCCTTCAATTCCATTTTTTAGTTTTTTCTCCATTTGTTCTTGTGCTAAATGTGGCAATAAATCAGTAATAGTAAAGATAGGGTCATTTTCATCTTCTCCTATGTTTACCTCTATTTTTTCGCCATTAGTTTTTACAATCACACCATGAATACTCAAAGGAATTGTTGTCCATTGATATTTTTTAATTCCTCCATAATAATGTGTCTTAAAATAAGCAAATCCTGTATCTTCATATAATGGATTTGGCTTTAAATCTAATCTTGGCGAGTCTACATGAGATCCTATTATATGCATTCCATTTTCTATACTTTCTTCTCCTATAATTGCTAAATACATACTTTTTTCTCGATTAACAAAATAAACTTTGTCTCCTGGCTTTAATGTTTCAAATTCTATAATATCTCTATAACCATTACTATCAGCCATCTTTCTTGCTTGTTTGATAAACTCTCTTTCTGTTTTTGCAACATTTAAAAAGTCCATATAATTTTTAGATAATTGAAAAATCTTCTCTTTTTGGGCTTCATCTACACTGTCCCAACCTACTTTTTTTTCATTAAAAAGCTTTTCTTTTAGTTCTTCTCCCATTTTTATCCTCCCTTTCTTCTTTTTGAACATTTTATCATAACACTATTTATTTTTCCAGTTTTTTTATAATTTATTCCTAAAAATTGGTTATACTAATTTTTATAAGGAGGTTTAAAATGAATTCTTTATGGTTAGATTGTAATAAAAAAACACCTAAATTTCCATCATTGTTTAGTGACATCGAAACTGATGTATGTATAATTGGTGCAGGAATTTTTGGTCTTACATGTGGTTATTATTTAAGTAAATCTGGATTTAAAGTAACTATTTTAGAAAAAGACGATATTGGTCAAAAAGCTACAGGTCACACAACTGCAAAAATTACAAGTCAACATAATTTATTTTATGATTATTTAATTAATTCCTATGGTGAAAAATTTGCTTACGATTATTTAACAGCAAATGAAAAAGCAATTCAAAATATAAAGGATATTATTGATAAAGAAAAAATAAAATGTGATTTTGAATATCAAAATAGCTATGTATATACAACTAAAAATTCAGAATTAGAAACAATAAAAAAAGAAGTCAAAAGTGTTCAATCTCTTAATTTTCCTTGTGAATTTGTTACAAAAACAGGTTTACCTTTCGAAATAGAAGGGGCTATTTGCTTTAAAAATCAGGCCCAATTTCATCCATTAAAATATTTAAATGGTTTATGCTCTATTATATTATCTAATAACGGTGAAATTTATACAAATTCTTGTGCCATTGATTTAGAAAAAAATATAGATGGAACCTGCTCAGTTTGTACAGAACACGCCAAGGTCAAAAGTAACGCAGTCATTGTTGCTAGTCATTATCCTTTTATCAACTTTCCCGGATTTTACTTTCTTAAGATGTATCAATCCACATCTTATTTAATTGCTGTAGATACTAAAAAAACTCTTTTCAATGGTATGTATATTAATCCAACTTCACCTACTTTTTCTTATCGAACAGCTAAATGTGATGGTAAAGAATTACTTTTAATTGGTGGTGGCGACCATAAAACTGGTCAACCCTCTTGCTATCAAGACACTTATGGCATTTTAGAGCAAGAAGCAAAAAAGTTTTATCCAGACTGTGAGATTTTGTATCGATGGAATACAAGAGATTGTATCTCTCTTGATAAGATTCCCTACATCGGTCAGTATTCTACTACTATGCCTAACGTTTTTGTAGGAACTGGTTTTAAAAAATGGGGAATGACTTTATCTAATGTAGCTGCTAATATTGTTGTCGACCAAATTTGCGGAAAAGAAAATCCTTATTCTTATTTATTTCGACCTTCTCGTTTGAAGCCAATTAAAAATGGTGATGAAATGAAAAATATGCTAGTTCAATCTACAAACTCATTAGTATTTAATAAATTCAGACGTGCTAATATGAATTTTGATGAAATTGCAAATGATTCTGGTAGTATTATTGAGATAAACAACGACAAAGTAGGAATTTATAAAAGTCCTGATGGAAAAATTTATGCAGTAAAACCTATTTGTACCCATTTACGGTTGCTTACTTTCTTGGAATGATATAGATAAAACTTGGGATTGTCCTTGCCATGGCTCTCGTTTTGATTTTCGTGGAAAAAATTTGTATGACCCTGCATTTAAAAATTTAGAAACTTATAATATTGATAACAATTAATTTTACTTTTTTGCTGTTTTTTATTGACTTGTAGCTATTTTTTTGCTACAATTTCATTAATAAATCATATATTTATATGTTTATTTTTTGTTTATTGAACTAGATTTCTGCTGAAACCAAGTAATCTAGTTCTATTTTTTTGTCTTTTACTATATTAATATAATAAAGAAAAATCCATCTACAAAGAACAATTTCTTAAGATTTTCTTAAAAATAAATTGACGAATTTTGTAGATTGTGATAATATAAACAAAAATAAAAGGGGGAGGAATTACTATGTATAGTTCAAGAGCTTATACTTCATCATTAAACAGTGCCATCGGAAGTTCTGTATGGTTAATTGTTTCTTTGATTTTAGCTATTGTTGGAGGTATTTTAGTTTATTTCTTATTTTTAAACAAAAAAAATGAAGGAAAATTCACAGGTTTTGTAGCTTGGCTATATGATTTTCTATCATTTAAAAAGATGTTTTTAGAAACTCTATTAAAGATTACTTACTTAATTCTTGCTATTTACGTAACTTTAAGTTCATTTGCTTTAATAGGATCTAACTTCTTACTTTTCCTAGGAACTTTACTTGTAGGAAATCTTGTTGTAAGAATTATTTATGAATTTTCACTAATTCTATTAGTAATTTGTAGAAATACTACTGAAATTGCTAAAAATACTAAAAAATCTGATGATAAATAATCTAGTTTAAAAAATAGTAAAGCATTACAGCTTTACTATTTTTTATATATGGTCGAGGTGAGTTCTCGACATTTCGTACTATTTTCTTTGATATTTCAGCCTTTACAGTGATTGCATTTTATTTTACGGAACACTTTTGCGGAACATTTAGGGATTATAATTCCTTTAAATTCTGCACGGTTCCAGTATTTCTTCATAAGTTTTTTAAAACATTTTAAACAGCAATTTCTTCTTTGCCTAATATTACTCCAAATATATTTTTATCAATTAGGTAATTCACTACATTTTTGTTCTCTGACTTAATAAAATCATTATCTATATCAACATAGTATTTCATTGTAATTGATATATCTGAATGACCTAATATTTCTTTTAATACAGATGGAGCAATTTTTGCCTCTGCACATCTTGTTGCAAAAGTTCCTCTTAACATATGAGTGTGTATATCAGTTCTTGTAACTTTACTTCCTTTACAATTTTCTTCTTCATAAAGTCCAATTCCTAATTTTAATCCTGCTCGTTTTAGTGCTGAATTTATACTAGCTTCTTCATATAATCCATATTGTTTATTGATAGGATTATAGAATAACAAATGAAACTTGTTTGGAATGATATGTTTCATTGCTTCTTCTAATGCTTTTCTACTAATATCATTTAAATTAATAGTTCTTTGTCCAGAAAAAGTCTTTGTAGTTTCTCCTATTCTTGATTTTCCGTTTGTGTCTTTTGTTTGAGTTCTTCTAATAATTACAGTTCCTTTTTCTAGGTCAATGTCTTTGGTATAATCTAACACTAAAGCTTCGCCTATTCTCATTCCTGTACTTAACAATAACAAAAATAGATATTTGTGTTTAAATTTAGAGTAATCTACATCATTTAAGAATTGTATTAGATTTCTTTGTTCTTCTATGGTAAGTGCTATTCTGTGATGTCCACTATATTCGCTTTTTGGTTTTTCAATTCTTTTATAACCAGTCATAAAATTATCTGTAATTATTTGTTGATGATATGCTTCTCCAAATCCCATACACAATAATTCATAATTTTGTTTAATTGTTGTTTTTGAATATACTTTAAGTTTAGCAAGATAATTAACTACATCATCTCTAGTTACTTTTGCAATTGGCTTTTTCGTAAAGGGTTCCTTTTCAATTTGTTTTAATGTATCTAATTTTCTTTTATACGTCGATTCTTTAATTCGATTTAGTTTAAATTTTTCTTCTATCATAGGCTTTACTAAATCAATTAAAGTCTTATTTGTTTTTGTTATAATTCTTACTCCACCATTTTTATCTAGGTTTATTTTATATTCTAAAGCATTGTTTAATGCTTGTTCTTCTGTATTAGCAACAAATGTTTTTCTTAGTGTCTTTCCTGTTGTCTGATCACGACCTACTGTTAAAACAGCTTTGCAAGTTTTAGAAATATAAAACTTATCGCATCCTTTACATAGTTCATATTGTTTTTCTTTGTCAATGTTCTTATTTTTATTGTTTTTGCAGTCAGCACATATCGTTTCATTATATTTTCCTTTTGGTCTTTTTGAAATATATGTGCCTACAGTTATTCCCTTAAATTTCATAATATTGTTCTCTCCTTTTCGTAATTAAATTTAAGGAAAACTATTGCTATATTTAGATTTTATGGTATAATTATATCAGTTTAAGGAAACTGTAGCAATAGTTTTCTTTCAGTTTTTAAATACATAGTATTTTGTTGAAGGTTTAAATCGGCTTATTTAAATCTTCTTTTTATTTTTAGTTTTCATTATATACTCTTCTTGTTTTAAAGTACTCTCTAAAATTCTCTTCAGAAATTTTAAAAGCTCTTCCAACTTTCACACATGGAAAATCTTTTCTATGGAATAGCTCTAAACAAGTCTTGTTTCCTATTCCTAATATCTTCATTACATCTGATGTTGTAAGAAAATTACAGAATGTTTGAGTATTAGTTCCCATATACATTTCTCCTTCCTCTTGTAAATTTCGTAATTTATATTTTTCTAATACCCTGGAGAATTGTTAATGGAGAATTTGGAAATACTTACAGATAACCAATTTTACATAGATAAAATATCAAAACTTAAATTAATTCGATATACATCATTTAGATATAATCAAAAACATAAAGGATATGAATTTTACAATAAACACGAAGAATTAAAATTAGGAGTTCAACTTTGTGATTTTATAAATACGGATTTCTCTTCTTATGAGGATATGAAAAAGTTTGTTGAACAATATAGTATTTGTACTATTGCAGAATTAGGAAATATACCTATTTATAAATTTTATAAAGATTCTGATTACAATGACTTAATTAATAAACTTATAGATAAAACCGCTAAAAAGTTATCTAAAATTCAAAAGGCTTTAATAAAAGATATAGAATACATATATAACCTAAATGAATTAGAAGAATTAAACAATATATCTCCTGCACAAAGATTATACATATTAAGAGAAAGAGAACAAAAAGCAAAAATATTTGAAATATATGAAGAAAGTAAAATAAGGTTATGTCTTAATAATTTTGGAGACTTTACAAAATTTTCAATTACAAATGAAGAAGATGCACAAGAAATTGCAAAAGTTGTAAAAAATGAAAATTTATTACCATATAATTATTTATGCAAAAATATTATTCCTACATTCGTTATAGAATTATTAGAATTAACAACAATAGAAAATATTGAAATAAAGAGATGTAAGAATTGTGGAAAATTCTTTGTTCCAGAAAATAGATCTGATGAATTATATTGTAGTAATATTTTTGAAAATGGAAAAACCTGTAAAGAAGTAGGTCCATTTAAAGTAAAACAAAAATTAATGGAAGAAAACAATGATTTAAAAGTATATAGAAATGTTTATCAAAAATTATTATTAAGAACAAGAAGAAATCCTATGAATGATGAATATGAAAAAGAATTTATTGAATTTAAAAAGAAAAATGCAGAGTTAAAAGAAAAAATTAGTAATGGAAGATTGACACAAGAAGAATATATGAAATGGTTAAATGAACAATAAAATAATAGAAAAATTAACCTAATTACCACCAAAACTATTGACTTATGGTGGCGATTAGGTTAAAATATTTGTGGAGGAAAAATATATGTTATATACTTACAACGAAATAAAAAATAAATATAAAAGCACTTATCAAATACGAAAAGCATTGAAAAATAAAGAATTTTTTAAAATTGAAAAAGGTATATATTCTGATATTCCTAATGTTCATTATTTAGCAGTTATAATGAAGAAATATCCTTATGGAGTATTTACTTCTTACTCTGCTTATTATTATCACAATTTAACAGATGTTATTCCAAACACAATGTATTTGGCTACAAATAGAAATGGAACAACTATTACTTCAGATAAAATAAAACAAATTCGTATGAAAGATGAATTATATAATTTAGGAAAAACTGAGATTGATTATGAAGGAATAAAGATAAATATTTATGATAAAGAAAGAATGCTAATTGATTTAGCTAGAAACAAAAATCAAATTGGATATGACTTATATAAAGAAATTATATCTAATTATAGAAAACTAGTAAATTCATTAGATACACAAAAGATAGAAGAATATTTACAATACTTTGTAAATGGAGATAAAATTTTTGAAATAATACAAGACGAGGTGTTTTAATGGATATATATGAAGCTGTCAACAAATACATATCAGCAGGTTATTCTGAAGATGATGCAATTCCAAAAGTTGCTCAAGATATTGTTTTGCTTAAAATTGGAAATAGCAAATACAGTAAAAATATAACCGTAAAAGGTGGAGTTGTAATGCACAATATTTCTAAAGATATACGTCGTGCAACTCGAGACATGGATATAGATTTTATAAAATATTCTTTAGAAGATAAATCGATTCTTAATTTTATAAAAGAATTAAATAACACAGATGATGGTGTAAAGATAAAAGTTACTGGAAAGATTGAACCATTACATCATCAAGACTACGATGGAAAAAGAGTTTACATACAACTAACTGATAGCCATCGCTATTCAATAAGTTCAAAACTAGATATTGGAGTACATAAATATTTTGATATGGAACAAGACGAGTATTATTTTGATTTTAACATAATAGATGAAAGTGTTAGTTTACTTATAAATTCTAAAGAACAAATAATTATTGAAAAATTAAAATCATTATTAAAATTTGGTATTACTTCTACTAGATTTAAAGACATCTTTGATTTTTACTATTTAATTAATAATGAAAATTTAGATAAGGACAAGCTAATAAAATACATAGACATATTAATTTTTCAAGATGAAAATATGCGAGAACATACAATAGACGATATATCTAAAAGATTAACAAATATATTGAATAATAATAGATTTCAATCAAGAATTAACACAGCTAATAATAATTGGTTAGAAGTACCTATAAAAGACGTTATTGATAATGTTTTAGATTATTTTGACAGTTTAATGAATGTTGTATATTAAAAGTCTTATCATAATCTAGTTATAGAAAAATGAATTTATTACTACACTAAATATATATCATAATTTCAGAGTGAGAGTAAAAAGGGATGAAAAAATGAAGAGAATAATTAATTGGATGAAAGAAAATAAAATTATTTCTACAATTATTGTTGGAGTTGCTGTAGAATTAATTGCGACAGCTATAATTAGTGGAATAAATAAAGTAGATTTAATAAAATCAACTGAGTTGTTGTGGAATATAATATTTAAATTTTTTAGTACAATTTTGAATTTTAATATACCAGTTTGGATTATTCTTATTGTAATTTTTTTACTTTATATATTGTTAAGAATAATTATAAAAATAAAAGAAAATGAAAACTTTCATAACGAGTGGTATGAGAGCTATACAACAGATAGTTATAAAGGTGTTTTATACAATTGGGATTACTATAAAAATTTCGAAGGACAACTAGATTTAAGTAATTTTAGACCAATTTGTACATATTGTAGAGGCAATTTAACAACAACAAATAATTATAGAAATAGTCATTATATGATTCCTCATTTATATTGTCCAAATTGTGATAAAGTATTAGAAACACCATCAAGAGAAGATATTAATCAAGCTGAATTATTCGTTAGAAATAATTTAAAAAAGAGATTAGAAGAGAAAATAGAAAAAAACGAATTGAGGAATAAGAAATGATCTTTAGTATTTTAGCTTTTATAGCTTTAATTTTAAGTATATGTATAAAAGATAGAAAAAAATCATTAGGAATACAATCACTTAACTGTTTATTTGAAGCGATATATGGATTTATAATAAATGCATTTACTGGAGCAATTTTAAGTATAATTAATTTTATAAGAACTTTTATATTTATACAAAGTGAGAAAATAAATAAAAAAATATATTTATTAATACTTATAATATTTGAAAGTATTATTGTTGTAAATTGTATATATACATGGAATGGACTAATTTCTATATTACCAACAATAGGTTCAATAATTAGAACATATTGCTTGTGGCAAACAAATATGAAATTAGTAAGAATATCTGGAGTTACAACAGGAATTTTATACGGACTATACTATTCATATTATCATAGTTGGTTTATAGTTATGGGAGATATAATATTGCTATTAACAAGTATAATAAATATCTATAAAAACGATATAAAAAATAGAAAAGAGGAAAAAAATGAAAATATTTGGTGTTAGAATAGATATAGAACTAAATAATAAAGGAATAGAACAAGCATATCAGACAAAGGAAAATTTAGAAAATGAAAAGATAGACTTAATTATATGCTCTCCATTAAAAAGAGCAAAGCAAACAGCAGATATAATAAATAAAGATAGAAATATTCCAATCATTTATGATGAAAGATTATTAGAAATTTGTTATGGAGAAAATGAAGGAAGATTACATGATGATTTTGATTATGATGGATTTTGGAGCATAGTTAATACCCACGAATATAAAGATGCAGAAAATGTAAATAAATTTATACAAAGAGTACATGATTTTCTAAATGATTTAAAAAATCGTAAAGAAGAAAATATATTAATTGTAACACATAATGGTGTATGTAGAGCAATTAATACATATTTTAATGGTATTCCAAATGATAATAACATTATTGATTTAGGAATAAAGAATTGTGAAGTTGTTAAATATAATTTTGATAAATCTAATGATTTTATTATATATGCACATAGAGGGGCATCAGCTTATGCTCCAGAAAATACAAAAGTAGCATTTGAAAAAGCGATAGAATTAAAATCAAATGGAATAGAATTAGACCTTCAAAAAACAAAGGATGGGAAAATAGTTATATTTCATGATGATTATATAGATAAAAAATCAAATGGTATAGGAAAAATTGAAGAACATACTTATCAAGAATTATTAGAATTAGATTTTGGTATTTGGTTTGATAACAAATATAAAAATGAAAAAATAGTATTATTTGAAGATTTTGCAAGAGATTATTTAGATAAAGATTTAACATTTGCGATAGAACTAAAAGTTTTAGGAATAGAGAAAGAAACATTAGAAATTATAAATAAATATAAAGTACATAATAATATTTATATAACCTCATTTTTATATGAAACACTAGAAAATGTTAGAAAGATAGATCCGAATATAAAATTATCATGGCTTATTGAAGATAGAATAAGTAAAGAAAATATAGAAAAATTATTAAGAATAAATGGAACTCAAATTTGTCCTAGAGCAAGTTTGGTATCTAAAGAAGATATAGAAATTGCTAATAATAATGGGTTAGGTGTTAGATTATGGGGAATTGATAACGAAGAAATTATGAAAAAAGTATATAAATTAAACATTGAAGGAATGACTGTAAATTTTCCAAATAAACTAATTAAATTATTAAATAAAGAAGTAGAACCATTTAATGATGAAGTAATTTATGAAACAGAAAATTTTGTTGTAGCTGTTCCAAAAGTGCCACATATACCTAGAACAGATGGAGGACATTTATGGATAAGATCTAAGAAAAAATATTTTAGTAGTAGAATTGAACTTGAACCTAAATTAGCTATTGAATTAATGAGATTAACAATGCTAGTAGGAGAATCAATGGAAAAAGCGATGAAAATTAGGAATATAAATGTTGAAAGAATAAATTATCAAGAAAATGGAAACTGGGCATATCAAAAAGGAATGAATCCAGAGTTCCATATTCATTTATATGGTAGAACAAAAAATTCTAAAACTCAAACTTGGGGCGAAGCATTAGTTTTTCCTAATAAATCTACAGGTTTTTACGATAAATTTGAAAGATTTAATAATGAAGATATAGAAGAATTAAAAAAACAAATTAATATATTAGAAAAAGAGGAAAAATATAATATTGCAAATTGGGTTTTATAATTTTAGTATACATATTATCATTGATTAAGTAAATTAGAAATGAATATAATAATAAAGATACAACCTAATCATTTGTGATTAGGTTGATTATATTATCTAATTCTATGGTTCTTATTTTTAGTGAGTTCTTTTACATTTTTATCTTGATTTTCTTTAACTCGTTTTTTAATTAAATTATCTTCTATTTCGCCTTTTTCGGAATTATTGATAATTCTTTTACAAGTTTGTATTTCTTTGTTGATTTTATTAATATCATCAGTAATTGTAGCTATTTTATCTTTAATAATACTTTTTTGATTTTCGTTTGTTGTTTTATTAAATTCTCGCCATAATTTTTCTCTTTCATTCTTTAATGGTGTAACTTTTTCTAAAAACTGTGTTTTTAGTTTTTGAACTTCATCTATGGAATGTAAGTCAAAACTAGCAATTATCTTTATTTCATCATTTGTTTTATGAAATTTATCTATCTCTATATAATATTCCTTTGTTCTTTCTTCATAGTGAATTTTAGGTGGTAACTTTCCCAATAAATATAGATAATGCACATATAATCTATAAAATGATGAAGTTTTTAATCTTTCTTGATTAATTTTAATGCCATCATAAATTCTTACTTTATATACTTTTTCATTATCATTCCTTTTTAAATATTTATTATATAAAGTTTCTTGATATATTCTAGTTTTTATATTATCAAAGGTGTAATCTTCTCCAAAGGCTCTTACAAGTCTTATATTCCTATTATAGTATGGAGTAGAAACAGATATAACATTACTAGCCTTATTGATATAATAGCCTTTCAGAGCTAATATATCAATAAATTCTTGATATTTTTTAGCTATCTTAATTGCTTCATCAATATCAGCTTTTATAAGTTCCATTTTTCCAGAATTACGATTATAATTTGCAATTCTACTCTTTGATATTTCACTTACTGTAGTAGCTTTTGTGCTTTTAATTATAGATAGTCCATATTTTCTGCAAATATCATCATTTATTTCTTTAAGTAATGCAATTTCTACATTTGAGTTATGATATTTACTACCATCTACAAAAGAAACAGAGTTCAAAACTATATGATTATGAACATTATCTTTATTGGTATGTGTACAAACTATAACTTGATATTTATCTCCCCATAATGCCTCAGCAAGTTCTATTCCAATTTTATTACATTTTTCTGTAGAAATCTCATTACCATTAAATGATTGTATTATATGATAGCCGAAGTCGTCCATCTTCTTTGTGAAATGACTTTTTAGTTAACATCATTTGAGAATAAGCTGTTTTGGGTAGACAATTTATTGCAGATACTAAAATACCATTTTCAGTTTTTTCTCCATTCATTGCATAATTGATTACAGCTTCTAAATTTCTCTTAATAACTTTATATTTTGTAATTGCCATTCAATTCCTCCTTTTATTTTTGTCTTGAATAAATCTTTCTTTCAAATTTTAAAATAAAATCAGCCAAAGTTTTTGATATATATTCGTAATTATCGTGTGATACACTGTATCTAGAATTTGCAACTCTAGCAATTTGATTTATATTATTTGCTATGCCATATAAATCTTTTTGAAAAAATTTTATTTTTTCAGTTGGTTGTGCTTTTATTCTATAACCTTTAATTAAACTTCTAATAAATTCAGCTTCAGTTAAACCTGCTTCTTTTGATTTTTTCTTTAACAATTCATCCTCTTTTGTATCTAACCATATTTGTTTTTTTATATTTCTTTTTCTCATAATTCTCATTCTCCTTTCGCTTTGCTCATCATAAAATAAGAAATTTGACAGTCTATTTTTATAAAAGACTGACAGAAAAATATTTATATTTTTTAAAGGGTTTGGGAAAGAACTTCCCATCAATCAGTTTTGATACAAAACTGACAAGCTGTATTTATACGGGAGTATAAATGCGACGCTTGCTTTCAAAATAGTATAAATTTCTTAAGTATCTAAAATCAACTAAAAATAAGATGTTTTTTCTCTATTAAGTCATAAATTTTTAGTAATTTTTTATTTGATTGTTTAAATTTTTTATCAAAAAAGAGAAGAAACTTTTAAATTTCTTCTCAAAATTTTTAAACATATATTAATTCTTTTAATACGATTTCCTCAGCTTGATTTTTAAAATTATTCATCATTCCTACCCAATAAAGTTGGTCAATATTTTTCATTTCTTCTGTTAAATTACTTTGCTCTTTTAATGATTTTATAATTTCTTCTACTCTTTTTTTAGCAGTTTCTTGTATTTCTTCTAAATGTTCATTTAATTTATTATCCATAAATAAAATTGTATATTCTGCTTTTTTATGCTTTTTTAGATATTCTAATCTTAATCGCCCATATCTATTTAAGTTAATTTTTCTTTGAGGTTCTATTACTAAATTAGGCATATAGTAATTGCCTTTTCTTATATATTCAATTCCTGTTTTTTCATCAATAAATCTTTCTTTCAATTCTCTATCTTCCATAATTTTTAATCTCCTTTTTCTTTAATTTTTTTAAACATTACAATATAATTTGTCTAGTTCTCCATTTTCATAAGTTCTTTGTTCATAATTTGAAAATGAATTTTTTCTGCTAAGATTATTACTATAATTATTTTTATTATATTTATTCTTATTGCATCGTAAATTCTCCGACTCTTGACTCGTAGTTTTTCCGTTTCTTAAATCGTAATTTTTACGACTCATAATTTTGCTAGTTGATATATGATTTATTTTTCCAACATAGATAATATTATTCTTTTTAAATCCCTGTTTCTTTTCATATATCAATTTAACATCTGTTAATTGTCTAAATGCTTTTGTAACTGTTTTATCTGACAAATTTAATTTTTCCTGTGCTTCTTTTCTTGAAAATATTAAGAATATATTTCCATCTTCATCAATCCATTCATTTTTCATTGAAACCGATAATCTATCAAGTAATAATGAATATAGTAATTTACTATCTGAGTTTAAGTTTTTATAATAAGGATTTACAAATAGTTCTTTTGGAATTTGATAGAAAACATTTTCAAGATATTCATTTATTTTATAGGGTATAAAATCCATAGCAATAGTTCTCCTTTCAGTTTTTTCTAAACAACACTGAAAGTACCTAAATATCAATAAATTTTGCTTTGCGGAAATTTGCGGAACAATTTTTTTATGAGTTTTAAAAATTGCGGAACATTTTCCTGAACAAAATAACGGAATTTTTGAGAATTTTCCTGAATGTAAAAAAATTGTGCTATTCTCTAACTTCCTTAGAAAATAGCACTTTTAAAATCTTTTGACTGTTTTCAAATTCTACCCAATTTCCTTGAAAAACGGTCTTTTTTGGTCGAGGCGGTAGCTTCTTAAAACCACCTCAAAGTCTTTATTTATCAATGCTTTGTGACAATATTTGTATTTTAAAACATTTTTTTAAAACTCTTATTTTAGTATTAATCTAAAATTTATAT
>CANPAC010000011.1 GCA_947571975.1 uncultured Clostridium sp.
TGGCTAAAGTGTGCCTGTCCCAACTTAGCCATCAACATAAAATCAAGAGTTGTAGAGTTTAAGACTGTAAAGTTTCCCTTTAAATTTGTATGAGCAAAAACTCTTTACAAAAAGTCGAAAATAGTATAAACTTGTTATATCTCAATCACAAAACTAATTAAAAGATTGAAATGTAACAAAATACTAAAGGTGATAATAAATGTATTTAAAAAGACTAGAATTGCAAGGATTTAAATCATTTGCAGATAAAACAGTACTAGAATTTAGACCAGGAATAACAGGAGTAATAGGACCAAACGGATCAGGAAAAAGTAATATATCAGACAGCATTAGATGGGTATTACGGAGAGCAAAGTATGAAATCATTAAGAGGAACAAAATCATTAGACATCATATTTGCTCGGAACACAAAATAGAAAGTCTCTAGGGTTTGCAGAGGCTTCTTTAGTGTTTGAAAATAGTGATGGAGCTCTACCAATTGAATACACAGAAGTAACTGTTACAAGAAAAATATACAGAAGCGGAGAAACAGGATATTTTATTAACAAAGTTCCATGCAGATTAAAAGATGTATTAGAATTATTTATGGATACAGGAATAGGAAAAGACGGATATTCCATTATAGGACAAGGGAAGATTGACGAAATTTTAAGTAATAAATCAGAAGATAGAAGACATATTTTCGAAGAAGCAGCTGGAATTGTAAAATTTAGAACTAGAAAAGAAGAAAGTGAAAAAAAATTAGAAAGAACAAAATTAAACTTACTTAGAATTAACGATATTTTAGCAGAAGTAGAAAGTAACATAGAACCACTAAAAACTCAATCTGAAAAAGCAAAAAAGTATTTAAACCTAAAAGAAGAACTAAAAAGTATAGAAATAGGTCTATTTTTATATAATATAGAAAAATATAAAGCAAGCTTAGAAGAAATTGTAAAAGACGAAGAAATTTATACTAGTCAATGTACAGAAGAAGAAGAAAAACTAGAAAGAATAAAAAGCTTAAAAGAAGAACTAAAGATACAAGTAGAAAATATAACTAACCAAATAGAAGAAATGTCAAACTTAGGGTTTGCTAGTCAAAAAGAAATTGAAATGTTAAATTCAGACATCAATGTAGCTAATACAAGAATTCATAACAATAAAGAAAACAAAGAAAGATTTGAAAAAGAAATAGAAGAATCAAATTTAAAAAAACAAGAACTAGAAGAAGAAATGAAGCAAAGAGAAGAAAAAAAGGTAAACTTAAAGAAAAATAAAGAAAAGTTTGAAAAAGAATTACAAGAAAAAGAACAAGAACTTGCTAAAATAACTGAAAAACTATCTAGTAAAGAATTAGAAATAGAAGAACATAAAGCAAAAGTAGAAAAAAACACAGACCAAAAATACGAATTACAAGGAGAAATTCATACTCAAGAAATTAATAGTGAAAACTACGAAAAAAGACAAAATCAAATTAAAGGGGAAATAGCTAATTATATATCAGAACTAGACAGTACAAGACTTCAAAAAGACGAAATTGGAAAACAATTTTATGAAATAGACAGTAAAAGAAATAAAATTGTAAAATCTATTGAAGAAATTGCACAAGTAAAACAAGAAGCAGATAATAAAATAGCAAATTATCAAACAAACATAAATAATTATCAAAATGAAATGAGAATAAAAGAATCAAAACTAAAATTCTTAATAGAAACAGAGAAAGAAAAAGAAGGATATATAAAAAGTGTAAAGTCTTTATTAAAGGACTGTGAAAACATAAAAGATTTGGGCAAGGGAATGCATGGAGTTCTTGCTAATGTAATAGAAGTTCGAGACGAATATCAAACAGCTATTGAAATGTGTTTAGGAGCAAGCTTGCAAAACATAGTAACTGAAACAGAACAAGATGCTAAAAAATTAGTAGAACATTTAAGAAAAAACAATTTAGGAAGAGCTTCATTTTTACCAATTGCGTCTGTAAAGGGAAAGAAATTAGATAAAATAAAAGGAAGTAATGAAACAGGATATATTGGTATTGCATCAGACTTAATTAATTTTGATAAAAAATATGAGCAAATTGTGCTCAATTTATTAGGCAGAACCGTAATTGTAGATAACATGGACACAGCTATTAAAATAGCAAAACAAAATGGATATAGTTTTAGAATAATAACTATAGAGGGAGATGTGATTAATGCTTCTGGAGCAATAACAGGAGGTTCTGTAAGCAAAAAAACAGTAAACATTTTAGGTAGAGGAAAAGAAATTGAAAAATTAGAAAAAGACATAAAAAACATAAAAGAAAAAATAGAAAAATTAGAAAAAGAAAAACAAGAATATGAAGATTCTATTCAAGAAACAATAGAAAATGCAGTATCACTTGAAAAGGAATTGCAAGAAATTGATATTACATATGCAACAGAAAAGCAAAAGGTAGTAGCCTTTGATGAAAACATTGAAAGAATAGAAACACGTTTAAATAAGTTAAAAGAAGAACAAGAAACTTTAGAACAACAAAAACAAGAAGCTATGAAAAACAAAGAAAATATTGAAAAACAAATACAACAATTAACAGAAGAAACAGAAAAATTAACAAAAATTATTACAGAATTTGCTGAACTAAACAAAGATAATCAAAAATATGTAGATGATTTAAACTATGATATTACAAACTTAAAAATTTCAGTATCTTCTTTTGATGAAAGTGAAAGTTCAATTCAGGAAATACAAGAAAGAATTAATACAGAAATAGAAAATGCAAACAAAAGTATTGAAAACAAGAAAAATCAAATTGAGCAAATTGCACATGATAATTTTGAATTAGAACAAACAATTGAGGAAATCAAAGAAAAGATAGAAAAGATTAAACAAGAAGTGCAAAATAGTGGAAGTAAAATAGAACAATTAAAACAAGAAAGAACAGACAAAAATGAAAAACTTTCAAAACAAGAAGAAGAAATTACAAACAAATTTAAGGTAATTGAAGATTTAAAAGCTCAAATTGTAAAAATTGATGTCAAGAAAACTAAATTAGAAGAAGATATTAACACCATAATAAATAAGATGTGGGAAGAATATGAACTAACACCAAATGCAGTAGGAGAATACAAAAAGCCAGAAAATGTAACAAATACACAAAAAAGAGTAAATCATTTAAGAGCAGAAATTAGAGACTTAGGAAGTGTTAATGTAGATTCTATTGAAGAATACAAAACAATGAAAGAAAGATATGACTTTATGTGTGAGCAAAGAGTAGATTTAGAAGATACAATGAATAAATTAAGAAAAATAATTTCAGAAATGACAACAACTATGAAGGAGCAATTTAAGACTCAATTTGCTATCATTAATAAAAACTTTGAAGAGGTATTTAAAGAATTATTTGGAGGAGGAAATGCCTCATTAAAATTAGAAGATGAGGAAAATATCCTAGAATGTGGTATTGATATTAATGTACAGCCACCAGGAAAAAAGCTACAAAATATGATGTTACTATCAGGAGGAGAAAAAGCATTTACAGCTATTGCGTTGTTATTTGCAATTTTAAAAATAAATCCAGCGCCATTCTGCGTACTAGATGAAATTGAAGCAGCTTTAGATGATGTTAATGTATATCGTTTTGCAGAATATTTAAAGAAATTTTCAAAAGATACACAATTTTTAGTAATTACACATAGAAAAGGAACTATGGAAGCGGCTGATACAGTATATGGCGTGACTATGGAAGAAAACGGTATTTCAAAATTGCTTTCTATGAAACTAAATTAAAAAGAAAAGGCCTGCAACATTTGAACATGTTACAGACCTCTTTTTTGATTATGAGACTTTTTGATATTTGCTTCTCCCTACTAGATATGTCCAGAGGGAGTATGCGCATCTGGCATAGTACTTGTTTCTGAAATGCAAGATAGAAGTTCCATCAAGGGTAACGTCTGATGGTAGCAATCCGTTACTCATACATCTTTCTAAGAAATCTTTTGTTAAAGCTTCATAGTCAATGCCGTTTTTATCCCGAAGGATAATTGAACAAAACTTTCCGTCTAAATCACGTAACTCAATCGGTGTCATAGCCATAATAAGCCTCCTGATTTTTATTTACTAGATAAATCTAGTAATAGATGTAATAGGATTTGCACCTATTTGAATCATAAAAGATAAGATTCACTAGTCCTAATGACTATACATCCTAAAGAACATATTTATATAGTAACATAAAATAGACAAAATGTCAAAAAATAGCTTTTATAACTAAAACCAAATTAAACGTAAAAAGCCTAGCAAGACAAGTAAAACACCAGAAATCATAGACCACACATTATTAGGCAAATGACTTAATGCATGCAATCTTTTTCCAATCAAATTTCCAAAACTTAAAAACAAAAGTTGAAAAAATGAAATAAAAAATGGAAAAAGAAAAGAATTAATCCCAATAACACTGCCACAAGCTCCTATACAAAAACAATCTAAAGAAAGAGCAAAACCTAAGAAGAGAGCCTCCTTGCTATCAATAGAATTAGAAGAATCTAAATCAGAAGAAGTAGGATTCTTAATAATTTTTATAGTAATACCTAAAAAATCAATAAAAAAGCTATATATTTTTTCATCATAATCAGAAATTAAATCAGATGGTGCTATATCAGAATTAGAATTATCCTTTTTAAATGATTGAAAGCACACAAAAAGCCCCATACATATTAAAATTAGATTGCCTAGTAACTTAGCAATAAAATCAGAAAAGATATTTTTTAGTATATTTCCGAACCATATAGATAAAGCAGAAATTGTAAATGATATGACAAATAAAACTATTTTGGCTAAAATAGAAATTTTTGTATTTTTAATTCCATATGTAATTCCAATACTAAGTGAATCTATACTACTAGAAAGTGCTAACACTAGCGAGTTAATCAACATAAAAACGCCTCCTAAAATATAATATGTCGAAAAAAGAAAAATGATATTAATATAGATTGTTAATAAATATTGGATTAATCCAACAAAAAAAATAATATTTATTGAATTAATCCAATAAAACAATTATATTTTGTTGACTAAAATCAACAAAATATGATATCAAAAATCCTGATATTTTAGAAAAATTAATGTATTATATAACGGCAAATAATGCGCAAACATTTTCCTATAATAATATAGCAAAAGATTTAGGAGTTGATACTACAACAATTATGAATTATATACGATATTTAAAACAAGCATTTTTAATTAATATATTAGAATGCTATTCTACGAATATTGGAAAAATAATTAGAACTAATAAAAAATTAAGTGTATTAGACAATGGGATAAAAAATAGCCTTCTAAAAAGACAAACATTAGATAGCCAAGAAGAAGGAAAAATAGTAGAAGGAATGGTAGACTTTGATATTAGACTGTTATCAGAAAAAGAAGGATATGATCAATATTATTATAGATATAATAAAGAAGAAATTGATATTATATTAGATAGAAAAATAGAGGTAGTACTAATAGAAGTAAAATATGTGAACAATATAAAAGAAGAAAAAATAATCAATATAAAGAAATTTATAAAAAATAATAAAGACAGAAAAATAGGAAAAACTAGCTATGGTATAGTTATTACAAAAGATATTTATCAAAAACAAGAAGATTTGTATTATATACCATATTGGTTATTTAATGTATAAAAGTAGAATCTAAAATAGGTTCTATTTTTGTCATAAAAAAAGTACAAGCCACATACAATGATAAAAAAGTACAAAGGAGAGAAAAGTATGTGGGAAACATTAAGAAAAGAAGAAGTTTTAAGAAAATTAGAGACAAACAGTAAATATGGTTTAACACAAGAAGAAATTAAAGAAAGGCATCTAAAATATGGAAAGAACAAATTGAAAGACAAGCCAAAAGAAAGTCTAATTATAAGATTTATCAAACAATTTAATGATTTCATGATTATTATTTTAATAATAGCTTCTATTGTTTCAGCAGTTGTTTCAAACCTACAAGGTGAAAATGACTACATAGACTCTATTATAATAATAGCTATTGTAGTTTTAAATGCTATTATGGGAGTAGTACAGGAGGCAAAAGCAGAAAAATCTATTGAAGCATTGCAGGAAATGACACCACCTAAAGCAAAAGTAACAAGAGATGGAATAACAAATGAAATTAATGCAGAAGATTTAGTGCCAGGAGATATTATTACATTAGAAGCAGGAAATTATGTACCAGCAGATAGTAGAATTATAGAAAGCTTTAATTTAAAAATAGAAGAATCTAGTTTAACAGGAGAAACAGAACCTGTTTTAAAAGAAGCGGAAAAAATATGCAAACCAAATATTGCACTTCGGAGATATGAATAATATGGCATTTATGGCAAGTATTGTAGTAAATGGACATGGAAAAGCAATTGTAACAGAAACAGGAATGGATACAAAAGTAGGAAAAATAGCAAACATGATAATAGAAGACGAAGCTCCAGAAACACCAATTCAAAAGAAATTAGGGCAAGTAGGAAAAATATTAGGAATAGTATGTTTAGCTATTTGTTTTATTATCTTTGTAATTGGATTAATTAAAAAAATAGATCCAATCGAAATGTTTATGACATCTGTAGGATTAGCAGTAGCAGCAATTCCAGAAGGATTACCAGCTATTGTAACAATTATGCTATCCATTGGAGTTACAAAAATGGCAAAGAAAAATAGCATTATTCGAAAATTACCAGCAGTTGAAACATTAGGAAGCTCTTCAGTTATTTGTTCTGATAAAACAGGAACCTTAACACAAAACAAAATGAAAGTAGTAGAATGTAATAGTAAAGACATAAACTTAGCAACAGAACTAGCTTGTATGTGTACAGATTGTGACATTTTATATCAAAACAAAAAGATAGAAGTAACAGGAGAACCAACAGAAGTAGCATTAGTAGAATATGGATTAGATAGTAACAAAGATAAAAATGAATTGTATCGAGCAATGCCAAGAGCAGGAGAAATTCCTTTTGATTCTAACAGAAAAATGATGACTACTATCCATAAAATAGGAAATAAATATAGAGTTATCACAAAAGGAGCACCAGACATACTTTTAGAAAAATGTCAAAAACAAATTAGTGACAGAATAGGTCAAAATACTATTATTGAGAAATATAAAATTCAAAAAGAAAATGAAAAAATGGCTCAAAAAGCATTAAGAGTTATAGCAGTGGCTTATAAAGATTTAGATTTTTTGCCACAAAAAATAGACACAAATACTATTGAAAATAATCTAATTTTTGTACGGACTAATTGGAATGATAGACCCACCAAGAGAAGGTGTAAAAGAGGCAGTTAAAACCTGTAAAAAGGCTGGAATTAAAACTGTTATGATTACAGGTGACCATATTGCTACAGCAAAAGCTATTGCTAAAGAATTACACATCTTAGGTACAACAGATAAAGCTATTACAGGTCAGGAATTAGATAAAATACCACAACAAGAACTTGAAAAAACAATAAAAGAATATTCAGTATTTGCAAGGGTTACGCCAGAACATAAAGTAAGAATTGTAAAAGCATATCAAAAAACAGGAGCAGTAGTAGCAATGACAGGAGACGGAGTAAATGATAGCCCTGCTTTAAAAAATGCAGACATTGGAATTGCAATGGGAAAAAACGGAACTGATGTAGCTAAAAATGCAGCAGATATGATTTTAGCAGACGATAATTTTGTAACAATTGTAGAAGCGGTAAAACAAGGAAGAAATATATATGATAATATTAAAAAAGCCATTCATTTTTTAATTGCTACTAACATAGGAGAAATTGTAACTATATTTATGGGATTAGTGTTAGGTTTAAAATCACCATTACTTGCTATCCAACTATTATGGATTAATTTAGTAACAGACTCTTTGCCAGCAATTGCAATTGGTTTAGAACCACCAGATAAAGAAATTATGAACAGAAAACCAGTGTCTAGCAGAAAGGGGATTTTTTCCGATGGGCTGTGGAATAAAATTGTAGTAGAAGGAATAATGATAGGAATGCTTACATTAGTTGCTTTTAGTTTAGGAAATAAATTTTTTGGATTAGAAGTAGGAAGAACAATGGCGTTTCTTTCAATGGGATTACTAGAACTTGTCCACAGTTTTAATATAAAAAGTGAACAATCCATATTCAAAATTGGAATATTAGAAAATAAATTCTTAATAGGAAGCTTTATTGTAGGAACATTAATACAAATTTTAGTTGTATTAGTACCAACATTAGCTGAAATTTTTAAACTAGTACCATTAAACCAAACACAATGGATAATAACAATTATAATTTCTTTATTGCCAATTCCAATTATGGAAGTACAAAAGAAACTAAACGAAACAAAATATAGTAAAAGAATTTATCAAGAAAAAGCAAATGCTTAAATAAGAAAGCATATTATTTTCGAATAAATTTAATAATTTCATCATCAGGAATATCTAATATTTTCACAATCTTTTTGAAGGTAGAAATTCTAGTATTTTCTTCACTATGCTCAATTTGCTGTAATTGACGCCAACTAATGCCGATTTTTTCAGCTAATGCTTCTTGTGATAAATGATTTGCTAAACGATACTGTTTAATCATATTCTAACCTCCTAGTCCTACTTTTCATATTATAGTACAGGATAGGTTAAAAAAGAACGACATTTTTGTCTTAATAAATGGGGACGTTTCATTTCTCACATTTTTGTGAAAAATGAAATGTCCCTGATTCACATTTTTGTGAATCAGGGACACATCTATAAATTTTTATTCAATATTTATCAAAAATCAAATAATTATAAAATTTTACAAATAAGTTCTTGAAAAAGAACAAATTTTATTGTAAAATTAGAAAGACTAGATGTATGAACAGTTTGAAGATAGACCATATCATGAAGTAACAAGATTAAGAAGAGATTATAAATATAAAATTTTGACAGACAAGATGGAAATACATTTTATACAAATTCCAAAGTTTATAAAAGAAAGAAGAGGAGTAGAAACTAAATTAGAGCAGTGGATGCAATTTATAAGTCAAGTGAATTCAAAGGGGGTAGAATTAGCCATGGAAAAAAATAAAGAAATAAAAAAGGCTAATGAAGAATATGAGTATTTAACAGGAGATGAAGCAGAAAGAAGGATTGCATTTTTAAGAGATAAAGCAATAAGAGACGAAAAAAGTATGGTGCAAGGAGCAAGAGAAGAAGGAGAGAGAATTGGAGAGAGACGAGGAGAAAAAAGAGGTAGAAGTATAGGAGAGAGACGAGGAGAAAAAAGAGGTAGAAGTATAGGAGAGAGAACAAAACAACTAGAAATAGCGAAGAAAATGTTAGCCGCTGACATGCAAGTTAAACAGATTTCTGAATTAACAGGTCTATCAATAGAAGAAATAGAACAGTTGAAATAAATACGTGAAAAATGTTAACTCAGTGACACTAATTGACATGTTTTGGAAAGATTGATAAAATAATGTTGTGTTATAAAAACTATTTTAAAGAAGTTGTAGAACATTGAAAATGAAATATTTTTGTTAGCTAAGCAGAAGGTATTAATAAATTCAGGCTAAAACAATGTATACTATAATTTAAAATAGCAAACAATAACAAAATAGAAGGGAAAAAGGGAAAAACAAAAGAAGATTGGAGGAAAAGTATGAGTATAAAAAAGTTAAATAAAAAAGAAAATAGCAGAGGTATTACATTAATTGCACTAGTTATAACAATTATAGTGTTATTAATTTTAGCAGGAGTAAGTATAGCAACTTTAACAGGAAATAATGGGATTTTAACAAAAGCTAATGATGCTAAAATAGGAACAACAGCAGGAGAGGAAAAAGAGCAAATAGGTTTAGCATATAATGCAGCAAGAAGCGAAAAGATGTCTAATGGAAAAAAGGAAGCTATTACAGCAGATGAATTGTAAGCAGAATTGACAAGACAAGAAATAGGAGCAACAGCGAAACAAAAAGAAGAGGAAGAACATAAAATAGAAGTGACTTTTACTAAAACAAATAATAAATATGTAATAGATGGAAGTAATGGAAAAATAGATGGAGATGGAAAAGGAGAAGTAGAAACACCACCAGATGGAAAAGTACAAGTTGGCAAAAAAGTACAAATAACAAAAAAAGATAACTATACAGACAATGACGGAGAAACAACAACTATACCAAAAGGATTTGCAATTGTGCAAGGATGTGAAGATATATCAGAAGGATTAGTTATTTCAGATGTAGAAAATGATACAAAAAATCTAGGCAATCAATTCGTATGGGTACCAGTAGAACCTAGCACATTTCGAAGAATGACAGGATATTTTAAGAAAGATGTACAATTTAATCCTTTACAAAATACTTTTTTTGAACCTAATAATAATGGATATGAAAATGAAGTAGAAGAATACCAAGAAATGTATAATCATGTAACAGATTATAGGGGATTTTATATTGGAAGATATGAAGCAGGTAAAGATAATAATGGAAATGTGGTAGTAAAAAAAGAAGCTGATGTTTATAATTTTGTCCCTTGGGGAAATAGTACATCAGATATAATAGGAACAAGTAATACAGAAGGAAAAGTAGGAGCAGTAAAATTATCTAAAGATTTTGCAGAAACTAATGGATATACTGATGTAACTAGCACTCTATGTTATGGAATACAATGGGATGCTATAATGCAATTTATGGATAAAGACTACGGTAATGGAATATATAGTGAGGATTCATATGTAAAAAATAGTAACAATAAAGCATGGTATAGCAATAATTATAATTCAACTACTGATGGTAATGTTCGGAACAAATGAAAATCATAAAACAGGAATTGATTTAATTTATACTAGTAATCCTAATGTTATTGCTAATAAACAAAAAAATATTTATGATATGGCAGGAAATGTAACTGAATGGACAATGGAAGCTTGTTACACTTCTCGACGTGCTAACCGTGGAGGTTCTTATGGGACTAGAGCAGATGTGGCTTATTCAGCTTCGACTAGAAGTAGCTCTCCATCTGCTACGCTCGATATTTTTGAAGGACTTGGATTTCGTATAGCTTTCTATTTGTAAAAAAATAATTATGACAAATTCTAAAAGTATAGCTATATAAAACTAAAATGGCTAGTATAAGTGATTTGAATAAAAAGAATACAACCTTAATCAAGGTAAGTATTCTTTTTTTTGCAAAAAAATTATCAAACAAAGAAGGATTTATGTAAAATGCGTCGAATAATATAATTATGTACGCTAATTTGAAAAAAATGGAAGGAAAGTGAGGGAAAATGCAACGATATAGTGATGAAATAATTGATGAAGTAAGACAAACTAATGACATAGTAGATATTATATCACAATATGTGCATTTAAAAAGAAGTGGAAGAAACTTTTTTGGACTATGTCCATTCCACAACGAAAAATCACCATCATTTTCCGTTTCGCCAGACAAGCAAATATTCCATTGCTTTGGATGTGGCGCAGGAGGAAACGTATTTACATTTTTAACAAAAATAGAAGGAATAAACTTTATTGAAGCAGTACAAAGTTTAGCAGCAAGGTCTAATATACAATTACCAACATTAGAAAACAATGGAGACTCAGCTAAAGAAATATTAAAAAGCAAAGTATATAAAGTAAACGAATTCACAGCAAATTACTATCATCAGAATTTATACAAACCAGAGTCAAAAATAGCACAAGAATACATAAAAAAAAGAAAATTAACAAATGAAACTTTACAATCTTTCCAAATTGGATTTTCAGGAAAATTTGATGAACTATATCAAGAATTAAAAAAACAAGGATTTGAAGAACCAGAAATTTTAGAATCGGGATTAGTCAATAAAAATGAAAGAGGACAATATATAGACAGATATCGAAACAGATTAATGTTTCCAATTTGCGACGCACGAGGAAAAGTAATTGCCTTTGGAGGAAGAGTATTAGATGACTCGAAACCCAAATATATCAATTCACCTGAAAACGTAGTTTACAGTAAGGGAAGAAATTTATTTGGACTAAACGTAGCTAAAAAAGGAGATATAAAACAACTCCTAATTGTAGAAGGATATATGGATGTTATATCATTACATCAAAGAGGAATAACAAATGTAGTAGCACCTTTAGGAACAGCTTTAACTGGGCAGCAAGGGTGGTTACTAAGAAAAAATACAGAAAAAATCATATTAAGTTTTGACTCAGATGAAGCAGGACTAATGGCAAAAATGAGAGCATTGGATGTATTACAAAATATGGGATGTGACATTAGAATTTTGCAAATGGAAGGTGCTAAAGATCCTGATGAATATATCATTAAATATGGGAAAGCAAGATTTGACAATTTAATAGAAAAAGCACTTTCTATAATTGAATTTAAAGTAAAAATCTTAAAAAGAAACTTAAATTTAGAAGTAGTTAATGACAAAATAAAATTCTTAAACGAAATTGCAAAATTAATAGCAAAATTAGATAACACAATGGAAAGAGAAGTATACATAGAAAAAATTGCAAAAGAATATGAAGTATCTAAAGAAGCAATTTATGCAGAAGTTAGCAAATTATCTTATGCAGCAAATAAAAGCGAAAAGGTGTTAGAAAAACCAAAACCAGTTATAACAAATAGAAAACAAGAAGAAAAAGAAGTTTCAGCAGCAATAAAAAGAAGAGAAAACACAGTATTATCCATTTTATTAACAGGAGATATAAATATTTTTCAAATAATTAAACAAACTATTTCAATAGAAGACTTTAAAAGTAGTACAAATAAAAAAATTGCACAAAAACTGTATGAAGAGTTAGAAAAGGGAAATAGTAATATAAACAGTATAATAGATAATTTAGAAGAAAAAGAACAAAGCCATATTACAGAAATTATGGCAGAAGATTATGGAATTGATGATACAGAAAAAGCAATTGACGATATTATACAGAGCTATGAAAAGGACAAGCTAAATAATCGAAAATTTGAAATATTAGAACAGCTAGAAAGCGATTTAGAAGAAGACCAAAGGAAAAAGCTAGAAAAAGATTTAAGTGATATTATTATTAGATTAGCTAAAATGAAATAAAATAGAAAGAACCTCTAAGGGGGAAGGGAGTTAAAAATGGCAAAGAAAAAAGAAGAATTGGAGAAAAAAGAAAAAGTAGAAGAGCCAAAAACAAAGAAAAAAACAACAGAAAAAAAGGAAACAATAAAAAAAGAAACTACAAGTAAAGAGAAAAAAAGCAAGTCAAAAACAGATAAACCAGAAAAAGAAGTAAAAGAAGAAGTACAAAAAGAAGAAAAAATTGAAGAAGCAAGAAAAGTAGCTAAAAAGAAGGCAGAAGATAAAAAAGAAAATGAAGAAACTACAAATAAAACAGATGAAAAAGACAAAATAAAAGAAGATAAAGTAAATAGCATTCTAAAAAAAGCAAAAGAAAAAGGTCAAATAACATATGGTGACTTAGCTTCAGAACTAGATGATGTCAATCCAGAACAGATTGACCAAGTTTTTGATGCCTTCGAAGAATTAGGAGTAGATTTGCTATCTGATGATTTAGAAGAAGAACCAGATATTGAAGATTTAAAAGAAGTTGAGGAACTAAAATTAGATGAAATAACAGACACAAGTTATGAGGGAATTAATGTAGATGACCCAGTTAGAATGTATTTAAGAGAAATTGGAAGAATTGGGCTTTTAACATTTGAACAAGAATTAGAACTAGCAAAAAGAATTTTAGATGGAGATGAAGAAGCAAAACAAGAATTAGCAGAATCTAACCTAAGATTAGTAGTAAGTATTGCTAAAAAATATGTAGGAAGAGGAATGCTATTTTTGGACTTAATCCAAGAAGGAAACATGGGGCTTATAAAAGCAGTTGAGAAATTTGACTACACAAAAGGTTTCAAATTTAGTACTTATGCTACATGGTGGATTAGACAAGCTATAACAAGAGCAATTGCGGATCAAGCAAGAACAATAAGAATTCCAGTACACATGGTAGAAACTATTAATAAATTAATCAGAACATCAAGACATTTATTGCAACAAATGGGAAGAGAGCCAACCCCAGATGAAATAGCAGAAGAAATGGAAATACCAGTTGAAAAAGTAATGGAAATTCAAAAAATAGCACAAGACCCAGTTTCTTTAGAAACACCAATTGGAGAAGAAGATGATAGCCATTTAGGAGACTTTATACAAGATGATGACAGTCCAGCACCACACGATTCAGCAGCATATACGCTATTAAAAGAACAATTAGAAGATGTTATGAACACTTTAACACCAAGAGAAGCAAAAGTATTAAAGCTAAGATTTGGATTAGAAGATGGAAAAGCTAGAACATTAGAAGAAGTTGGACGTGAATTTGAGGTTACACGTGAAAGAATTAGACAAATAGAAGCAAAGGCACTAAGAAAACTTAGACATCCTAGTAGAAGTAAGAAATTGCGTGACTACATGGGATAGAGAGTATAGCTATCTTGCGTCGTTAAAATTGATTTAAAACGAGGTAATAAGAATGGAAAAAATAAAAATCTGGATAGACAGCATAACAACAGTCCACATAATTGATGTAGCAATTGCAATTGGAATTATTTTATTTTTTAGAATTTTTAGTGGTACAATTTCATATATCATTATTAGAATGTTTAAAATAAGAGAAAAAAAAGCAAAATCAATAAAAGAAAGTGCCTTTTTTGGGCCACTTAAAATATTTTTCATAATATTAGGATTTTACTTAGCAATTGTATTTTTAAAAGCACCACTAGATATAACAGATGAAATTATGGACATAGCATATAAAGCATTTATTATTATAAGCACTATTGCCTTTGCAAAAGGTCTAGCAAAAAGTTTTACACCAAAATCTTCTTTATATAAAAAAATAAAAGAAAAGACAACTAAAGAAGTAGAAGACTCAATGTTTGATTTTGTACTAAAAATTGTCAGAATTATTATATACTTAATAGCGGGATTTATTGTTATAACTACATTAGGAGTTAACTTAAATGGATTAGTAGCAGGATTAGGAATTGGTGGTGTTATTTTTACATTAGCAGCACAAGACACAGCAAAAAATCTATTTGCAGGTGTAGTTGTTTTTATTGATAAACCTTTCAGTGTAGGAGATTGGATAGAAGTTGATAATTTCGAAGGAACAGTAGAAGATATCACTTTCAGAAGTACAAGGGTAAGAACTTTTGAAAATTCAGTAGTAAATATACCAAATGCAATAATTTCAAATGTTTCTATTATCAACTGGAGTAAGATGGAAAAAAGAAGATACCGCATGAATTTATGTATTGAATTAGATACCCCGTTAGAAAAGCTTAAAATATTCCAAGAAAAAGTAAAAGAAATGCTACAATCAAGAGAGGCAATTTATGATGATTCTATTATTGTAAAATTTGATACTATTAATGATAATGGTTTAAATGTATTGATTTGCAGTTTTACAGATTCAGTAGATTACAGTAGTTATATAGCAGAAAGAGAAGATATTAATTATAAAATAATGAAAATATTAAAAGATGAGCAAATAGAATTAGCATATGATACAAAAACAATTCAATTAAAAAAATAATTAATAGAGGGATTTAGGGATTTTAAATATATCCATAAATTCCTCTCATTTAAAATAACTAGAATTTCACAAAAAAGACACAAAAAGTAGCTATAATAATTAAAACATAAGTAGTGAATTATAGGAGTGATAAAAATGCCTGATAATTGTATATTAGTAGTAGATGACGAACAAAGAATGAGAAAACTAATTAAAGACTTTTTAATAGCAAAAGGATACAGTATTTTAGAAGCAGAAGATGGTGAAAAAGCGTTAGAAGTATTTGAAGAAAACAAAAATAGAATTACACTTATTTTGTTAGATGTAATGATGCCTAAACTAGACGGTTGGTCTGTACTTCGTCAGATAAGACAAGAATCAAAAGTACCAATTATCATGTTAACAGCAAGAGGGGAAGAACAAGACGAATTATTTGGCTTTGAATTAGGAGTAGATGAATACATATCAAAACCATTTAGCCCTAAAATATTAGTAGCAAGAGTAGAAGCTATATTAAAAAGAACAACAAAAGATACAAGCGAAGTGAAAGACTATGCAGGAATTGAAATTGACAAAGAAGGAAGAACAGTCAAAGTAGAAGGAAAAACCATTGAACTTAGTCTAAGAGAATACGAACTATTAGTATATCTGATTGAAAACGAAAACATTGCTTTATCAAGAGACAAAATATTAAACAATGTATGGAACTATGATTATTATGGAGATTCAAGAACAATAGATAGCCATATAAAAAAAATAAGACATAAATTAGGAAAAAGAGGAAAATATATAAAAACCATGCGTGGAGTTGGTTATAAATTTGAAGTGAAGTAAAAAGTAGAAAGGAAAGGAAAATGGAAAAGTTAAGAAAAGCTCTTAATTCAGTAAGAGTAAGGCTTTTTATAACATTGTCAGTTGTAATATTATTAATTATTATATTTCTAATACTAGTCAACAACTTTGTTTTTGGACAATTTTATATTTATAGCAAAACAAAAACATTAAAATCTGTATATGAAATAATCAACAACAGTTATAATAATATTCAAGATTCAGACTTAGAAATACAATTAGAAAAAATAGCAATTAATAACAACTTTGACATATTAATAAAAAACGACCAGAATGTAAATGTATATACCTTTAACAAAGACTTCTTTTCTACTTTAGGACAAATGAATGAAATGACAAGTAGATTTAATACAAATTCAGGAGAAGTAATAGAAAAAGGAGAAGAATTTACAATAAGAAAAATAAGAGACAGTAAAAATGACATTACTTATATTTTATTATCTGCAGGCTTAGATAATGGTTATTTATTATACATTAGAATACCTATTACCTCAATTCAAGAGAGTGTAAAAATATCAAATAATTTCCTATATGTAATGGCTGGTTTTGCTATTCTAATCGCAGCAGTTATTGTTTCCTATGTATCAAGAAAATTTGGAGACCCTATAGCAGAACTAAATGATATTGCTAAAAAAATGTCAAACTTAGACTTTAGTCACAAATATAGGATAACCGATGCTGATGATGAAATAAATAACTTAGGAAAAAGTATTAATACTATGTCTGATAAACTAGAAAGAACTATAAAACAGCTAAGAAGCACAAATATAGAGTTAGAAAAAGACATTGAAGAGAAATCTAAAATAGATGAAATGAGAAAAAGCTTTATATCAGACGTATCTCATGAATTGAAAACACCTATTGCTCTAATACAGGGGTATAGTGAAGGATTATTAGAAAATGTTAATTCAGATGAAGAAAGCAGAAAATTTTATGCAGAAGTTATTTTAGACGAAACAAATAAAATGGATAAATTAGTCAAGCAATTATTAGAACTTATGAAATTAGAATATGGAAAAAGAGAGTTTCAAGATAAAAAATTTAATATTGTAGAATTAGAAAAAGAAGTAATAAGAAAATCTCAAGTTATGTTAGATGAAAAACAAATTGAAGTTAAATTTGAAACACCAGATGAAATTAATGTATTTGCAGATGATTTTTACATAGAACAAGTAATTAGTAATTATATAACTAATGCTATTAAACATGTAAAAGAAGTAAAAGGAAAGAATTATATTCAAATAGAGAATATAGTAAATGTTGAAAAAAATAAAGTAAGAATAAAGGTATTTAACACCGGTGAAAACATTGCAGATGAAGATATTGCAAGAATTTGGAACCGTTTTTATAAAGTAGATGAATCACGAAATAGAGAAAAAGGCGGAACTGGAATAGGTTTGTCTTTTGTAAAGGCAGTTATGAATAATTATGAGAATGTTTATGGTGTAATTAATAAAGAAGATGGAGTTGAATTTTATTTAGAGTTGGATTTGAAAATTGATTAGATGGTAAATGGGGACGTTTCTTTTTGCACATTTTTGTGAAATTTGGGACACATCTATTTAAAAAGGACCTAAATTATTAGACAAAAAGTTTAATAATTGGGTCTTTTAATCATCTCTAAAAATCAGAATTTATAGGGATTTCAAGCGATACTATATTTTTAGTGAATTGTAACAAAAAAATGTCAACCTAGTGACACTAATTGACACTATTAAAAGTTATTGATACAATATCAATGGATTAAAATGTATACTATAAACAGAAATAGTAAACAATAGAAAACAGAAGAAAAGGAGAAAATGTATGAGTATAACAAAATTAAAGAAAAAGGAAAATAACAAAGGTATTACTCTAATAGCATTGGTAATTACAATCATAGTGTTATTAATTTTAGCAGGAATAAGTATAGCAACATTGATAGGAGATAATGGAATATTAACAAAGGCAAATGAGGCTAAAACAGGGACAGTAACGAGAGAAGAAAAAGAGCAAATAGGTTTAGCATATAATGCTGCAAGAACCGAAAAAATGTCTAAAGGAAATACGGAAGCTGTTACAGCAGACGAATTACAAACAGAATTAACAAGACAGGACGCAGGAGCAACAGCTAAAGAAAAGGGAGGAGAAGTAAATAAAATAGAAGTAACTTTTACTAAAACTAATAATAAATATATTATAGATAGAAGTAATGGAAAAATATATTTAGAGAGGGACAATCAAGCTGAGGAAGAAGTAGCATATTTTAATCCAGAAGAATTAACGATAGGAGAAGAGGCTCAAAATGCAGATAAATACGGATGGAAAGTGATAGAGTATAATGTAAAAGAGAATGAAACAGGAGGATGGAGACTGTTTTATCAAGACATGAACTATACATATTTAATTTCTGATAATTGTATAGGAAAATATAAACCTAATGAATATTATAAAAAAATGGTGAATGAAGATGGAGAGCTGAAATATCAAACAGGAGAAGATGTAAGTTTAGTAGGACAAAAATTAAGTCCAATAATAAAATCATTATTTACATCAGATAATATAAATGCTAATATTAAAGCAACTGCATGGCTAACAGATACATCAGATTTAGGAATGTGGAAGGAATATAAAAATAGTGATGCAGTATTTGCAATAGGAAGTCCAACTGCAGAATTATTTGCTGCTTCTTATAATGCAACAGGAAAATCATTTAAAATTGAATTAGATTTAGGACAATATGGTTATATGAATAATATGTTTGCAGAGTATTTATCAGTTAATGCTAATCATGGAATATACAATAAAGATAGCAAATTATCATGGTGGATTGCTTCTCCAGAAGGTAATCAGAATTATTTTGCAATGGTAGTACAAGGAGAAGGTCGTTTCGGAAATGATTATGTAAATAATGGATATGTATCTAATGCTGTTCGTCCTATAGTTTGTATACCAACATCTATATTTAATAGCAAATATACATTAGATAGTGAGCAATAGATATAAAATATCAGAATAGGTTATATATAATTTTAATTAGTAAAATTGATGTTTTGAACAAAGACAAAGCATGAAAAAACAATTAAAAATGTCAAAAAATTGTTTTTCATGCTTCTTTTTTTCTTATTGTAACTAGCATTGTGCAAAAAATGTCGAAAATTGCGATGAAAAGTGCTTTACAAATTAGAAAAAATGTATTATTATATACAAGAAGTTAACGTTAATTCTAAAAATTAATTCTATTAAAATTTTTTCGAAAAAATTATTTCGTATTATTCTTAAAAAAATGATAAATAAAAAAGAAAAGGAGAGTGATAAAATAAATTCATTAAGATATAGTACATGTTATATTAATATCGTAAGTTTGATTATAACAATAATAATATCTTTTTTTATAAATAATTTACCAACTAACTTTTTATCTCATAAAGCAGTTTTTAAAGCAGAGTTTTCTGCAAATTCAAATAAAGCTGAAAATAGCAATAATTTAGAAAATTCTGAAAATCTTTACAACTTTGAAAATCAACAAAAAACAGAACAAATTAATTCAAATTTAAATTCAATTCAAAATAATGAAATTTGGTATCTTGAAATTCCTAATATAAATTTAAAAGCAAACATCAAAGAAGGGACAGAAAAAGAAACAATGAACAAATTTATAGGACATTTTGAAACAAGCAAAAAATGGGCTGGAAATGTTTGTTTAGCAGCCCATAACAGAGGATATGAAAACAATTATTTTTCAGAGGTAAAACAATTAAAAAAAGGAGATAAAATTATATATTATTATCAAAACAATAGTAGAGAATACAGTGTAGAAAAAAACGATATTATACTAGCAACAGACTTTTCTTGTTTAGAAAACACAGAAGACAACACTATTACACTAATTACATGTGTAGAAAATGAACCAAACTACAGAAGATGTGTAAAAGCAATAGAAATAAAATAAAAAGGAAAGGAAGAAAAATAATTTGAAAAAGAAAAGAAATAAAATAAAAAAAATATTACTAATGATAGCACTATTTATTATGAATGGTTTAGGATTTATGAATGCTGTTTATGCTACATCAGTAGATTCAGCAAATTTATATGCAATTGGAGATTGTGGGCAATTACTAAAATATAAAGGAGGAGTTGTAAAAGTTAGTTATGTACAATATAGTAACAATGGAATAGACTATCCTGCTTATTGCATGGACAAAACAAAACCAGGAGCAGAAAGCGGAAGTTATAGTGTATCAGTACAAGAAGCTATAAAAGACGTAGGACTATGGAGAAGAATTATAAATGGATATCCATACAAAACAATTGAAGAACTAGGAGTTGCTAATAAAGAAGAAGCTTTTACAGCAACAAAACAAGCAATTTATTGCTATATTCATGGAAATAATCCAGGAGATTATCAGGCAATTGGAGAAGCAGGTGAAAGAACGTTAAGGGCAATGAACATGATTATTAATAATGCAAATAACTCAAATGAAAGTAAAATGTCTAGTACAATACAAATTAATAAATTGCAAAATGAATGGAAACAAGATGAAATAGAAAAACAATACATATCTAAAACCTATAGTGTGACAGCAAATGCAGCAATAAAGGAATATAAAATTGCTATTATTAAAGAAAATGCACAAGATATAGGAGGTATTAAATTAACAGATATGCAAAATAATGAAAAAAATCAGTTTGCAGCTAATGAAAATTTTAAAGTTTTAGTACCTATCAAAAATATGACAGAAACAGGAACTTTTAAGTTGACAGTAGAAGGACAAGTTCAAACTAAACCTATCTTATATGGTATAGCTCCAAATTCAGGATTACAAGATTATGCCTTAACAGCAGCAACATATGAAGATGGAGTAGGAGAAAAAAGTGATGAATATTCAGAAAATGAAACAAAAATTATTATTATAAAAGAAGACAACAAAACAAAAGAAAGATTAGAAAATACGGAATTTGAACTATTAGATGAAAACAAAAAAGTAGTATATTCTGATTTAAAAACAGACAAAGAAGGAAAAATTGAAATTAAACATTTATTACCAGGAAAATACTATTTAAGAGAAACAAAAGCAAAAGAAGGGTACGACTGTTACGAAGAATTAATAGAATTGCAAGTAGCATTACATGAACAATGTACTGTAACTGTAAATAATCAAAAAGAAGAAAAACCGCAAATAGAAATTGAGAAAAAAATAAAAAGCAAAGAGATAAATTCTATGAAAACATTACCTGTTACAGGTATGTAAAAGTATGATTTTTACTAAACATTAGCCTATAAAACTATACAGTTCACTGAAAAGCAAAAACATTATAAAACAAAAATTAAGAAATAATAAATTGACACAATTTTTATAAAGTTATACAATAAAAAAGATTATGTTCTAATAAACTTAAAAGCCTTAGTAAAGGAATGTGAATAGAAATGGAAGAAGAAAGTATAACAGGATTAACACAAGAACAAGTAAAACAAAGACAAGAAGAAGGAAAAGTTAATTATGATACAACTGTACCAACAAAAAGTATAAAAAAAATAATACAAGACAACTTTTTTACCCTATTTAATATTATAAACCTAATATTAGGAATTGCTATTTTTTTAGTTGGTTCTTATAAAAATATGTTGTTTTTAGGGATTATAATTATTAATACAGCAATAAGCACAATACAAGAAATTCATTCAAAAAAAGTAGTAGACAAATTAGCTATTATGGCAAGTCACAAAGTAAATGTAATTAGAGAAGGAAAAAAACAAGAAATTTCTATCTATGAATTGGTAGTAGATGATATTGTAGTATTAAATACAGGAAATCAAGTAGTAACAGATAGTATTTTACTAGAAGGAAATGTTCAAGTAAATGAATCTTTTATTACAGGAGAACAAAATACAATTTATAAAAAGAAGGGTGATAAACTCCTTTCTGGAAGTTATGTAGTAAGTGGGAAATGTATTGCTAAAGTAGAACATGTAGGAGAAGAAAACTATACTGCTAAAATTTCTAATGGAGCAAAATATGTAAAAAAATTAAATTCGGAAATTATGAGTTCTCTTAATAAAATCATTAAATTTTTAACATTTGCAATTATTCCTTTAGGAATAGGACTGTTTTATACACAATTACAGTTAGATGATACGACATTTCAGAAAGCAGTTGTAAAAAGTGTAGCAGGAATTATAGGAATGATACCAGAAGGGTTGGTTCTGCTAACAAGTACAGTTTTAGCAGTAAGTGTAATTAGACTTTCAAAAGAAAAAGTATTAGTACAAGAATTATATTGTATTGAAACTCTTGCAAGAGTTGATACAATATGTTTTGATAAAACAGGAACCTTAACAGAAGGAAAGATGGAAGTTAGAGATTTTTTAGCAATCAATGAAACCAAAGAAGAAATGACTAACATATTATCTAATATAGCATATGCATCAGAAGACGAAAATGAAACAATAGAAGCTATAAGAGAGTATATTACAAAGCCAGAAAAACAATGGAAAGCTATTGAAAAATTTGCCTTTTCTTCTCAAACAAAATGGTCAGGAATTGCATTTGAAGAAGGAACTTATTTGTTAGGAGCACCAGAGTTTGTATTAAAAAAAGACTACAATAAATATAAAGAAACAATAGAAAAATATGCAAATGATTATAGAGTATTAGTAGTTGCATATACGAAAGAAAAAGTAAAGGAAGAAAAACTACCAGAAGAAGTAGAGCTAATAGGATATGTATTTATTTTAGATAAAATTAGAAAAGAAGCTAAACAAACTCTAAAATATTTTGAAGAACAAGGAGTTGAATTAAAAATTATTTCTGGTGATAATCCTATTACAGTTTCAAAAATTGCAAAAGAATTAAAAATAAAAAATTATGACAAATATATAGATATGACAACATTGAAAACAAAAGAAGAAGTAGAAAAGGCAGCAATAAAATATAACATTTTTGGTAGAGTTTCACCAACACAAAAGAAAGAATTAGTAGAAGCAATGCAAAAAGCTAGAAGAACAGTAGCGATGACAGGAGATGGCGTAAATGATGTTTTAGCGTTAAAAGCGGCTGATTGTAGTATTGCAATGGCAAAAGGAAGTGACGCAAGTAAAGCAGTATCACAATTGATTTTATTAGACTCTAATTTTGCATCTATGCCAAAAGTAGTAGCAGAAGGAAGAAGAACTATTAATAATATTGAGCGTTCAGCTACATTATTTTTAGTAAAAACAATCTATTCAGGATTACTTGCTATTATGTTTCTATTTGTAGGAGAAGCTTATCCATTTGTACCAATTCAAATGAGTCTAATTAGCACAATTACAATAGGTTTACCATCTTTTATTTTAGCCTTAGAACCGAACAAAGAAAGAATACAAGGAAATTTTTTAAAGAATGTTATTATGAGAGCAATACCAATAGGTTTAGCTGTTATTCTTAACATATTTGTTTTAGCTATTCTTAGCAAAAAATCTATGATTTCCGAAGAACAATATTCAAGTTTATGCGTAATTGGCACAGGAATTTGTGGTATTATATTATTATTTACATTAGCTAAAACAAGAAAAAGTGAAAATAATAAATTACCAGTATCTATATTCAGATTATTATTAGCAATAATAATTACAATATTATTTATATTAGGCTTAACTGTATTCAATTGGTGGTTTAATATTGCACCACTTACGCCACTTTTAAAGTTAATTATTAAATTGATAATTTTATCTATTATTAATTTTGTAGTGTTAACAATAGCTTTTAAAAAGATATTATTTAAAAAGGAAAATTTATAAATTGCTTGCAAAACAGAATAAAATGTGGTACAATAGCTATGCTTTAAAAGTAGGAAAACTACTTTTAAATCTCTACTTACCAAAAAACAGGTAGGTTATTAATCCAAAGGGAGGTGAAAATAATGAACAAATACGAAAGTATTATCATTGTTAATCCAAATTTAGATGAGGCTAGTTTAAAAGCTTTAGAAGAAAAATTTACAGGACTAATCAATGAAAATGGAAAACTAGAAACAGTAGAAAATTTAGGTAAGAAAAAATTAGCTTATGAAATCAAAAAAATGAGTGAAGGAACTTATCTATTATTCAATTTTGAAGCAAAACCAGATTCTATCCAAGAACTTGAAAGAATATATAGAATCACAGACGATATAATAAAATTTATCGTAGTAAAAAAAGAAAACTAAATGAATTAAATCTATTTAAAAATCATTCGTAACAAACGAATAAAAAAGAAAATTAAATAAAGAGAGGGGCCTTTATTTAAAGTAAAGAAAGGTGATAATAAATGAACAAAGTAATATTAATGGGAAGACTAACAAGAGACCCAGAAGTAAGATATACACAAACCAACAATACTCTAGTTGCATCTTTCAGTCTAGCAGTCAATAGAAGATTTGTAAGACAAGGAGAAGAAAGACAAGCAGATTTTATAAATATTGTTGCTTGGAGCAAATTAGGAGAGTTTTGTAGCAAATACTTTAAGAAAGGTCAACAAGTGGGAGTTATCGGAAGAATACAAACAAGAACTTGGGATGATGACCAAGGAAATAAACATTACATAACAGAAGTAGTAGCAGAAGAAGCTTATTTTGCAGACAGCAAAAGAGAAGGCGAAGCAGGAGCTGGAAATTTTGAAAATACATTTGGAAACACAGCACCTGGAAACATGGGAGATGACTTTGAAGTATCTTCTAGTGATGACTTACCATTCTAGACAAACATAAAGGAGGGGGAAAATAGAAATGGCAGACAAAAAACAAAATAAAAGAAATAATAATAACAAAAATTATGATGAGGATTACAATCCAAGATTTAGAAAACAAAGAAAAAAAGTATGTGTATTATGTAGTGACAAAAACTTTGAATTAGACTACAAAAATCCAGAACAATTAAAGAAATTTATAAATGATAAAGGAAAAATTTTACCAAGAAGAACAACAGGAGCATGTAGCAAACATCAAAGGGACATTACAACAGCAGTAAAAAGAGCAAGACATATTGCGTTATTACCATATGCACAAAACTAGTAAAAAGCCACTGAAAAATCAGTGGCTTTTTATTATAAAATTATTTACAACCCTAAATCAATATGATATAATCAAACTAGTGAAAATTAGAGAGGTGAAAAGATTGAATCAGATACTAAATGTAGAGGATAATAACAACAATAGTAAAAAGGAAAAAATAAAAAAGAGGAAAGAGCCAAAAATAAGAAATAGTGGGCCAATAGAAATAAACTCAATATTAAAATTCTTCTCAATTGCAATATTAATATATGGAATATGTATGATAGCAACAGCTTCATATTCTATGTATAAAGAAGCAACCCGGAGAAGCAAACAAAGTAAAACCAGTTATATATGTAGAACAAACACAAGAAACAGAAATACTATTAAGAGTAACAGGAGAAAGACAATTAGTAAATATAGTATATCAATGGAATGACGAGCAAGAAGTACAAGTGCCAACTAATAATCAAAAACAAGTAGAAACAAAAATCCAAATACCAACAGGAATAAATACTTTAAGAGTTTATGCAAAAGACATAACAAATCAAGAAATTGAATACCAAAAAGTATATACAGTAGAATCAAATATTAATATTAATATCGAACCAGAAGGAAATAACTTAAAAGTAACAGCAAATGGAATTAATCAACTTCAATACATGACATACAGATGGGACGAAGAAGAAGAAACAAGAATAGATATTGAAGGAACTGAAGTAGAAGAAACAGTTGAAATACCAAGAGGATTACACAAATTAACAATAATAGTAGTAGATATTAATAACAAAACAGAAATGAAAGAACAAGAAGTAAATGGAGTAACAAAACCGAAACTAGAAGTAACAACAGATGGTTCAAGTAACTTTATAATAAGAGCTTCTGATGAAGATGGAATCAAAAAAGTACAATTTATTATAAATGAAGTAGAAAAATACGAATTAGACTTAGAATCACAATTATCACCAGAAGAAAGAAAGAACTTTGAATATGCATATCCATTACATGATGGAGAAAATAAACTAGAAGTAACAGTATATAATAACAGTGATATTACCGAAAACTTTAAAGCATTAGTAAAAAAATAAAATAAAGCTTTGATTGCACATTAGGAAGGAATAAAATGCATGAACAGTAAGCTAATTGAAATAATAATGTACTTTATCATCTATTCATTTTTAGGATGGGTAATGGAGTCAATTGTTAGATCTATTTGTGAAAGAAAATTAATTAATACGGGCTTTTTAAGAGGCCCGTTTTGCCCAATATATGGAATAGGAGCAACAATTATGTTTCTATTCTTAGAAGGGTTTGAAAATAAGCCTATAGCATTATTTTTTATTAGTATTATTACATTAACAACATGGGAATATATAGTCGGTGTACTTTTAGAAAAATTATTTCATACAAAATATTGGGACTATTCTGACCATAAATTTAATTTTCAAGGACGTATATGTCTTACTAACTCAATTTGTTGGGGAGTATTAGGAGTATTATTTGTAAAATATATTCATCCATTTATACAACAATTATTAGGAAAAGTTAATACACAATTGATAAATTATATTATGGCTATATTTTTTATGGTATTTATTGTAGATACAGTAATGTCTATTATTCATGTAAAGAGTATAAAATCAACATTAGAAAACATAGAAAAAATAAATAAAGAAATTAAAGAAAAACTAAAAGAATTGAAAAAACTAAGAAAAGAAAAAGAAGAAAAGGCAACAGCTACAGAGAATATACAGCAAATGGTAGAAAAATTGAAAAAGAGAAGAAACAGAATAATTTTGCATTTATATAAAAATGTAAGTCGTTTAAAGAAGGCATTTCCGGCAATTAATAATAACGAAATCACACAAATTTTAAACCAAAAAATAGAATTAAGAAAAAAAAGAGTAAAAAACCGTAAAAAGACTTGAAAAAATCAAGTCTTTTTGTATATAATGAAAAAAAACAAGAGAGGAAGAATTTATATGATACAAGATATCTATATAATCGATGATGACGATGCTTCAATAATGGTTTTTAGAGAATTGTTTAGGGATGATCCTGAATATAAATTTACCAGTGTAAAAACTGAACAAATAGATATAGCATTAAAAAACATACCTTCTTTAATAGTTATTAATGAAGATGCCATAGATCGTGATGTGGTTGATCTATGCAGACAAATAAGGAAAGATGAGGATAACACAATAACACCAGTTATAGTAGTATCTTCTAATGAGGAAAAAGAGCATAGACTACGAATTTTACAAGAATCAGTAGAATATTTTATAAAAAAACCAGTAGATGAACAGTACCTATATTACACGGTGAAAAACTTAAGTAGATTACTTTCCACAAACAGAAGAATAAGTCCTTTAACAGGATTACCAGGAAATGTACAGATTCATGCTGAATTAAAAAAGAGAATTCTAAAAAAAGAGGCTTTTTGTGTATTATACTTAGACTTAGACAATTTCAAAGCATATAATGATGTTTATGGATTTTTAAAAGGAGACAAAATTATAGAATTTACAGCTGAAACTATTATTGATTGTATTCATAAAAGTGGAATGGAAGATACATTTATTGGACACATTGGAGGAGACGACTTTATTGCGTTAGTACCAGGAAATAGTTGTGATAAGCTATGCCAAAACATTTTAGCATATTTTGATAGCAACGTAAAACAACATTTTACTGAAGCAGATTTAGAAAGAGGCTATATAGAAATTGCAAACCGAAAAGGCATTATTGAACAATTTCCTTTAACTTCACTTTCTATCGGAGTAGTAGTTGTGGATAAAGGAAGGTTTAATAATATATTAGAAATCGGAGAAATAGGAGCACAAGTAAAACATGCCGCAAAATCTGTTATGGGAAGTAGCTATGCAGTAGATAGAAGAAAAGATGAAACATCACATTATGATAAAAAGAATTAAAGAATGGAATATAAAAAATAATTCCTAATATAAATATAATAAAATATTTATATTAGGAGTTTTTTGTATGATAGTTATTAACAAAAAAAGAATTCAAATTATATTATCCTGTATAGCAATAGCTATATTTGCATTTGCTTTTCCGATAATAAGCAAGGAAAAAGAAGAAAAGGCAGAAACTAGCAAGCAAAATACAGTAGCAACTACAGCAACGCCAGTATCTGGGAAAACTATTATTATAGACGCAGGACATGGAGTACCAGATGAAGGTGCACAAAGTAGTAATCGGGACAACAGAAGCACAAACTAATTTAAAGATTGCCTTAAAATTACAAAACTTATTAGAAACAAGTGGTAGTACAGTTATTCTAACACGTTCAGATGAAAATGCGATTTATGATTTAGACAGTAGCACATTAAAACAAAAGAAAATTTCAGACATTCATAATAGAGTAAAAATAGGAAATGAAAGCAGCGCTGACATATTTGTTAGTATTCATTTAAATAAAATCCCACAGGCGCAATATTGGGGGTGGCAATGCTTCTATAAAAATGGAGATGAAAAAAGCACCAATTTAGCAAAACAGATTCAAGCTAACTTAAATGAGGCAATTCAAAAAGAAAATAAGAGGGTTGCTATGAAACTAGATACTGTGTATATCATGAAACATGTAGAAATTCCCATTTCTATAGTAGAGTGTGGCTTTTTGTCAAACCCAGAAGAGGAAAAACAATTGTTAGAAGATTCTTACCAAGATAGGCTAGCATGGGGAATTTATAATGGTATTACAGATTACTTTAACGAAAATTAACTAGTATAATGTTTATTTAAAAATATACTTATAATTAAATTAACAATGTCTTTTAACAGTTTATTCTACAATTTTTTTGCTTTTGTTTTCATAATATGGTATAATAGAGGTATAGTCAAAAGAAAAGGTGGGATGAATATGGCAAAAGTTGAAATAGTAGATTTAAAAAGTTATAAAGATAAGAGAAACGAATTTACCAAAACACTAAAATGTGAAGGAGAAATAAAAGTTCTTAACATTGAAAAAAGTCCTGAAAGAATTAAGTTTGAACAAGAAAGAACACAACAGCAAAAACATAAAGAGATAAGATATCAATGTAAAAAATTAAATAGAAGCCTTCTAGAAGACAAAAAAACAAGAGAAGCGAAAAGAAAGTTTGCTAAAGAAATAAAAACCATGGCAGCTATTTCACTTACATCAATAGCTGCCATATTAGGAGCAAATTGTACCTATAATAATTATGCAAAAGAAAAAAATGCAATAACGATAGAACAAGTTTTAGAGAATGATAAAAAACTAGAAGAAATAGGAGTTAATGAAGATACAATAAAAGATATTATAGAAATGAAAGAAATCTTTGAAAAAGATGAAGTAACAGAGCAAGACTTAATGTATTTAGCAAATAATTTGCCAGGATTACAAGAAGATGTATTAAAGCAAAAAATAGCAAATGCGGTAGGAACTAAAGTAACAGATGTTACATTAAATCCATTTGATGGAAACAGGGAAACACATGTAACTATAGACAAAAAGGGAAGTTATGAAAGAGATAATATGGTAAATCAATTAATGGGAAATGCTGTTTCACCTGATATTATAGATTATATAGATGAAAATGTAAAAACAGAAAATATGTCTAAAAAGGTAAAGAATGGTGAAATAAGTAAAGAACAAGCAGAAAAGTTTTATAAAAAAGCCGTAGATAAAATATGTAAAGTTGCAACATGGGAAGTTCAAGCTGATAAAAAAGGAAACTTACAAGTAGAAAAAAATTTAGAAAAAAAACAAGAACAAGAGGAAGAAAGATAGGGACGTTTCTTTTTTCACATTTTTTGATTCTCACTGATTTGTAACACGGTCATGAAACTTATTACCCGACAGTTTTTTGAGAAAGCAGAAAATTGCAAAAAAACACCAACTT
>CANPAC010000012.1 GCA_947571975.1 uncultured Clostridium sp.
TCTAACAAATGTAAATCTTAAGAAAATCTAAGGCTCGCCATAATTCTCTAGTACAGAAAGTCCTCCTACAAGGAGAACTTTCCTACTATATAAAAAAGAAGGTGTGATAACCTTCTTTTTATATAATAATTATTTTCCATGTTTGTTTATTCTACTGTAGTTGTTTGTCCATCTGGTCCAACATATTGTGAGCTACCAAATGCTAAAATCATATAGAAGATAGGAGCTAAGAAATAAATTCCAACAGCCCAACCAGCATCTTTTCCAAATGATTTAGCTAGTTTGTATGCTAGAACAGCATTTAAAGCAATTGGAGCAATCCATCCAACAAATGGAATAATACCTGCTAAGTATACAAAAAGTAGCCATGGTGAAAGTCCAGAAATCTTGAATAGAATAATTACATTATAAATAGGAATAATTGATTTCCATCCAGCTTCTCCTGCTTTAGTAAATAATTTCCACATAGCTATGATTTGAACAATAGCAATTGCTAAAATGATGATAAGATATACCATTAAAGCACCAACTAGAGTACCTGCAGCAGCTGCGGAAATATCATAACTACTTGGATAACTACTGTAATAACTACTGTATCCCATAATAAATCCTCCTTTTATTTTTTATGTAATTATATTTTACACTATTTTTCAAAAAAGTCAATAAAAAAACAAAAAATGACAAAAAGTATAAAATTTAGAAAAACCATTGTATAAAGAATTTGACTTTGATATAATTTAGTTAGTGATTTAATAACATAGTATTAAAAGGAGGAGAAAATATGCAAGAAAAAGAAAACACAAAATGTTGTTGCGGTCAAAACAATAAAAAGGATGAATTTTTAGAAAAGCTTTTTTTAGAATATAGGCCGATTAAAGACAATTTAATTCAAATGTTAAATGAAATTCAAGAACATTATGGTTATGTACCAATGGATGTTCAAAAAGAATTATCAGAATTTTTATCAATACCAATGGCGGAAATTTATGGCGTTGTCACTTTTTATTCAAGATTTTCATTAAAACCAAAAGGAAAATATAATATATCTGTATGTCTAGGAACAGCTTGTTTTGTTAAAGGTTCTCAGAAAATCATGGATAGGCTTTTAGAAAGATTAAAAATCGAGCCAGGAGAAACTACAAAAGATGGCTTATTTTCAATTGAAGAAACAAGATGTGTAGGTGCTTGTGGTTTAGCACCAGTTTTTACAGTGAATGGAGAGGTGTATGGAAAAGCAACTGTTCAAAAGCTAGACCAAGTTTTAGATGAGTTGATAAAAAAGGAGGAATGCTAAGTGAAAACGATAACAGAACTTCATAAAATAAGAGAAGAAAAAAGAATAGAACTAGATTTAAGAATAAACACAAAAGCAGATACTAGGCAAAAACATATCTTGGTTTGCCAAGGTACAGGATGTACTTCTTCTAAATCACTAGAAATATTAGAAAATTTTAAAAAGATTATAAAAGAAAAGAAAATTGAAAATGTAAGAGTCATTAAAACAGGTTGTTTTGGCTTATGTGCAAAAGGACCTATTGTAATTATTAGACCAGAGGATACTTTTTATGCTATGGTAAAACCAGAAGATTGTGAGGAAATTATTCAGACACATATAATAGAAGGAAATAAGGTAGAAAGATTACTTGCAAAAGATATTGATGGTACTAAAGTTAATAGCTTAGATGATTTGAATTTTTATAAAAAGCAAAAAAGGATTGCACTTAAAAATTGTGGTGTAATTAATCCAGAGGAAATTGATGAATATATAGCTTTTGATGGATATTTAGCATTAGAAAAAATACTTACACGGAATGACACAAGATGAAGTAATTGAAGAAATAAAAAAATCTGGAATTCGTGGTAGAGGTGGCGCAGGTTTTCCAACAGGCAAAAAGTGGGAATTAACAAAAGCCTCTGAAGGTAAGCAAAAATATGTAGTATGTAATGCTGATGAAGGTGATCCAGGAGCTTTTATGGATAGAAGTATTTTAGAAGGAGACCCACATTCTGTATTAGAAGCGATGGCAATTGCAGCATATTGTATTGGAGCTAACAAAGGTTATATCTATGTAAGAGCAGAATATCCAATTGCAGTAAAACGTTTACAAATAGCTATTAATCAAGCAAGAGAATATGGTTTACTTCGGAGAAAATATTTTTGATACAGATTTCAGCTTTGATATTGAAATTAGATTAGGAGCAGGAGCTTTTGTCTGTGGAGAAGAAACAGCATTATTAGAATCAATAGAAGGAAAACGTGGTCAACCTCGTGTAAAACCACCATATCCAGCTAATTCTGGATTATGGGGCAAGCCAACTTTAATTAATAATGTAGAAACATATGCAAATATTGCTCAAATTATTTTAAAGGGAAGTGAATGGTATTCTTCTATTGGAACTGAAAATTCAAAAGGAACAAAAGTATTTGCTCTAGGAGGAAATGTAAATAATATAGGGCTTGTAGAAGTACCAATGGGAACTACTCTAAGAGAAATTGTTTACGATATTGGTGGTGGAATTCCAAATGGCAGAGACTTTAAAGCAGCTCAAACAGGAGGGCCTTCTGGTGGATGTATTCCTAAAGAACACTTAGATACACCAATTGATTATGAATCTTTAAAAGAAATTGGTTCTATGATGGGGTCTGGTGGTCTTATTGTAATGGATGATACTAAATGTATGGTTTCTCTTGCTAAATTTTATTTAGAGTTTACAGTAAGTGAAAGTTGTGGTAAGTGTACTCCTTGTCGTATAGGAACTAAAAGAATGCTTGAAATTTTAGAAAAATTATGTGATGGAAAAGGTACTGAGCTAGATATTTATAAATTAGAAAAATTAGCAGCAAATATACAAAAATCAAGTATCTGCGGTTTAGGTCAAAGTGCACCTAATCCAGTAATTAGTACTCTAAAATACTTTAGAGAAGAGTTTAAGGAACATGCTATAGATAAAAATTGTAGAGCACTAGAATGTAAAGCAATGTCTAAAATTACAATTAATGAAGAAAAATGTAAAGGTTGTGGCTTATGCCAAAAGTCTTGTCCAGTTTCTGCAATTGAAGGAGAAGCTAGAGAAAAGAGAATAATTAACCAAGATAAATGTATTAAATGCGGTACTTGTTTAGCAAGTTGTCCATTTAAAGCAATAGGAGGATAATTTTAGATAAAAAGGAGGAAAACCATGGAAAATAATTTAATAACTCTAACTATAGATGGTCAAGAAGTAAAGGTAGAAAAAGGAACTACAATATTACAAGCAGCAAAACAAGCAGGAATTGATATTCCAACCCTATGTTTCTTAAAAGAAATCAACGAAGTAGGGGATTGCCGTATGTGTATTGTAGAAGTAGAAGGAAGAAGAGGTTTTGCAACTTCTTGTATTCAAAAAGTTGAAGAAGGAATGGTCGTACATACGAATACTCCAAATGTAATGGAAGCAAGACATGTTATATTAGATTTAATAATATCTAATCATGCAAAAGATTGTTTAACATGTACACGTTCAGGTAATTGTGAACTACAAGCCTTAGCAACAAAGTTTAATATTTCAAGAGTGGAATTCGAAGGAGAACGAGCAGAACATAAGATAGATGATTTATCACCATCTATTGTAAGAGATTTTAATAAATGTATTTTATGTAGAAGATGTATAGCAGCTTGTAAAAATGTACAAAAAATAGGTGCTATCGATTGTATTAACAGAGGTTTTGATTCTTGCATTTCAACTGTTGGAGATCATAGTTTAAATGATGTTAATTGCACATTTTGTGGTCAATGTATAGAAGCTTGCCCAACAGGAGCTTTACATGAAAAAGAAACAATTGATGATGTATGGATAAAATTGAAAGACCCAGAAGCATATGTTATAGCACAAACAGCGCCAGCTGTAAGAGTTGCTTTAGGAGAAGAATTTGATATGCCAATTGGTACAAATGTAACTGGTAAAATGGTAACATCACTAAAAAGATTAGGTTTTGACAAAGTATTTGATACTAATACTGGTGCAGATTTTACTATTATGGAAGAAGCAAATGAATTTATTGAAAGATTTACAAAAAATGAACATCTTCCTATGATTACTTCATGTAGTCCAGGATGGGTTAAATACATTGAAATGAACTATCCAGAATTATTGCCACATCTATCAACTTGTAAATCACCACATCAAATGTTTGGAGCACTTTTAAAGACTTATTATGCAAAAAAAGAAGGAATTGCCCCTGAAAAAATATATGTAGTATCAGTTATGCCTTGTATTGCTAAGAAATTTGAAAGACAAAGAGATGAAATGAAAAATGAAGGATTATATGATGTGGACAATGTTATTACAACACGTGAACTTTCTCGAATGATTAAACAAGCTAATATAGAATTTACAAAACTAGAAGATAGTGAATTTGATAGTCCAATGGGAGAAGCAACAGGTGCAGCTGCTATTTTCGGAACAACTGGAGGTGTAATGGAAGCAGCTTTGCGTACAGCACAAGACACTTTAACAGGCAAAGATTTAGAAAAAATAGACTTCGAGCAAGTTCGTGGTGGTGATAGTATAAAAAAAGCTACTGTCAATATTGCAGGTAAAGATATAAAAGTTGTAGCTGCAAGTGGTTTAGCAAATGCAAGGGAGATATTAGAAGACATTAAAGATGGAAAAGCAGATTATCAATTTGTAGAAATTATGGCTTGCCCTGGAGGTTGTGTTATGGGAGGAGGTCAACCAATTAAAAGCTCAAAAATACGTGCAGAGGTTGATGTAAGAAAGTTAAGAGCAGATGCTCTTTATACCATAGATGAAAAAAGTACGATTAGAAAATCCCATGAAAATCCAGTAATTAAAAAAATCTATAATGAGTTTTTAGAAAGACCAGGAAGCCACCAAGCAGAGAAACTATTACATACAAGTTATACTAAGAAAGAAAAATATAAAATATAGGTATTGGTGCCTAAAAATTAAAGGGGGAAAATGAAATGGAAGCAATTGTTTTAGATAATCCGTTAATAAAACACAAATTGTCAATTATAAGAAATAAAAATACAGGAACTAAAGAATTTAGAGAAATTATAGGAGAAATAGCAACATTTTTATGTTATGAAGCTATGTCAGATGCTAAATTAGAAGAAATAGAAATTGAGACTCCAATTGGTAAAACTAAAGCTAAAAGATTAGATGAAAATCAATATGCTTTTGTTCCAATTTTAAGGGCAGGAACAGGAATGTTAGATGGTTTATTAAAGGTAATGCCAAATGCAAAAATAGGCCATGTTGGTTTATATAGGGATGAGGAAACATTAAAACCAGTTCGCTATTATTATAAAATGCCAAAAGATATTGCAAACCGTGAAGTAATCGTATTAGATCCAATGCTTGCAACAGGAGGTTCCGCAACTGATACAATTACTATGTTAAAAGAAGATGGAGTGAAAAAAATTAAATTTTTATGTATTTTATCAGCACCAGAAGGGATTCAAAAATTAGAACAAGAACATCCAGATGTTAAGATTTATACAGCATCTATCGACGAAAAACTAAATGATGTAGGTTACATTGTACCAGGCCTTGGTGATGCAGGAGATAGAATTTTTGGAACCAAATAGGAGAGATTTAGGGACTTTCCTTAAAATCCCCTAGTTAACTAAATTATAATTATTAATTAAAAAATAACCAAAATTAAAAGTTTTGATTGAAAGTAATTGAATTAGAAATACTTTAGCTTTTTTATGGAAAGCGTCCACGCTTGACGTGGAAGGGCGCCATAAAAAAGTTTTAGTAGTTCTATGAAAATTAGCTTGAACGATAAACTTTTAATTTTGGTTATTATTTTAATTAAATAATCTAAAATTTTAAACCAAGGATTTTAAGGAAAGTCCCTAAATCCTTCCTGTCTAAAATTATCTACAGTTATTGTTGTTTTGTTTTTCGTTGTTATTATTGTTTTGGTTGTTTCTGTTATTGTTTTGATTGTTGTTTTGGTTTTCTTTATTATTTTTCTTTGACATGAAAAGCACCTCCATTCAAGTTTCATTAATATTTTTACCAGAAAAATAAAAAAATATACTAAGAAAGGTTTGTCTTTTTTTAACATTTGCGATATAATTTAGAATATAATAAGCAGGAGGTAAAAAATGGATTTTAAAAATGAAAAATTAGAGGAATTTAATGAATACATAAAATTCAGAAAAGTGGCTATCATAGGATTAGGAGTTAGCAATTTACCATTGCTTGATTATATGCATGACAAAAAGGCACGAGTTACGGTATTTGATGAAAGAAATATTGAAGCAATATCAAAACAAGTTATGGATAAAATAACAGCTAACAATTTTGAATTTAGTTTAGGAAAAAATTGTTTAGAAAAATTAAAAGGATTTGATATTATTTTTCGCTCACCAAGTTGTTTGCCAACTAGAATTGAGTTACAACAAGAAGAAAGTAGAGGAGCAATTGTTACAACAGAAGTAGAGATGCTAATGAAAATGTGTCCATGTAAAGTTATAGGCGTAACAGGAAGTGATGGTAAGACAACAACAACAAGTTTAATAAATAGTATTTTGCAAAATGCAGGATATAAAACTTTTTTAGGTGGAAATATAGGAACACCATTATTTACTAAGCTTTCTGAAATAACGCCAGATGATATTTTAGTACTAGAATTAAGCAGCTTTCAATTAATGGGAATGGAAATTAGCCCTGATATTGCTGTTATTACTAATATAACACCAAATCATTTAAATATTCATAAAGATTATCAAGAATATATGAATGCTAAGAAAAACATATTTAGATATCAAAATGAAAATGGAATATTAATTTTAAATTATGATAATGAAATTACTAAAGAATGTAAAAAAGAAGCAAATGGAAAAGTTATATTTTTTAGTCATAAAGAAAAATTAGACAACGGATTTATTGTAGATGGAAAAGTAATTAAAGAATGTGAAGATAAAATTAGAAAACATATTTTTAACGGTGAAGAAGCAATTTTAAGAGGAGAGCATAATTTAGAAAATATTGCTACAGCAATTGCTGCAACAAAAACATTAGTGACAGCCGAACAAGCTGTAGAAGCTATTAAGTCTTTTAGACCTGTTGAACATAGAATAGAATTAGTAAGAGAAATTGATGGTGTTAAATGGTATAATGATTCTGCTAGTTCATCTCCAACTAGGACTTTATCAGGATTAAATGCTTTTGATGAAAGTATTGTTTTAATTGCTGGTGGATATGATAAAAATTTAGATTATGAACCACTTGCAAAAACCATTGTCAATAAAGTAAAAGCTTTATTACTGATAGGTCAAACCTCTGGTAAAATTTTTGATGTAGTAAAACAAGAGCTAGAAGAACAGGAAAAACAAATGGATATTTATATGTGTGATAGTTTAGAACAAACTGTTAATTTAGCTCAAAAATTAGCTAAGTCTGGAAATGTTGTTCTATTTTCACCTGCTAGTGCTAGTTTTGATATGTTTAAAGATTTTGCTGATAGGGGAAATCAATTTAAGAATTTAGTTAATAATATATAACATTTTTAGTTTTTATACATATAATATACAAAATTATAAGGAGGTTTATTATATGTATAATGAAACTTATGAAGAATACATACGAAGCATTTTAGGTTATCCTAATACAGTAGATACTTATCAATCAATGCCAACAAACAATATAAGTAGTATGTCGACACAAGAATTAGAATCTTGTTATCCAGAAATTTACAAAGTTGTTTATCCTATGATAAATAAAGCTTGTAGCACAAATACAAGACCAATTACATCAGAACTAATTGATGAATTAACAAACGAAATTTATTTATCAATAGAGAGTGACAATGAAATAAATGTTACTATTAATTTAAATAATGAAATAAGTAATAATAATGAAAACAGAAGTAATTTATCAAATGGAAATCGAAATAGTCCTGTTAGTGGAAAGGTAAGTTCTGTAAAAGAACAAAAAATTCAAGAAAATAGGGGAGAAGATAGACAATTTAGGAATAGAGGATTGCAAGATTTAATTAGAATTTTGCTAATTAGAGAATTATTAGGAAGACCAGGATTTCCTGGAAATCGTCCCCCTCGTCCACCAATGCCGCCAATAAGACCACCATTTCCGCCAGGTGGGCCTGGAGGTCCAAGACCACCAATGATGCCTCGCGATTTGTACGAAGATTAGCATAATTTCAAAATTTTTACAAATTTCAACATTTTTTCAGGAATACAATTAACTAAAATAGGAAAGACTAATTTTGAGAAAATTTGAAAGGTGGTAAAGATATGAAAGTAAAAGACTGTATGTGCAATGATGTAGCTTGTGTTAAACCTGATAGTAATTTAAATCAAGTAGCAAAATTGATGAGTGAAAAACATGTAGGTTGTGTTCCTGTTTGTGATGAAAATAATTGTATTTGTGGAATAGTAACAGATAGAGATATATTATTAAGAGCAGTAGCTTGTGAGAAAGATACAAATACTTGTAAAGTAAGTGATATTATGACATGTAATGTCTGCACTTGTAAAGAAGATGATGATATGACAAATGCAGAAAGTAAAATGTCACAAAATCAAATTAGAAGATTACCAGTATGTGACCAAAATAATAGAGTAATTGGAATTTTAACACTAGGAAATTTAGCTAATAATGAAAGAGAACTAGGAACTCAGCAAGTTTGTACTACAATAGAAAACATTTGTAATTGTAATGAACACAAAAATGCAGAATAAAATTAAATATTTAAGATGAAGAACGGATATTTTCCGTTCTTTTACATACAATAATATAGGGGAGGAAAGAGATGGTAATCGATGTATCTTATTGGACAAGAGTATTTAAAAATATATTATATGTTGTGCTGCTATTAATAGGATTATATGTGGCATTAAAATTATCAATTTTCTATATGCCATTTTTAGTAGCTTTTATCATTTCACTAATAATAGAACCAGCTATAAAATTTATTATGACAAAAACTAAATTGACAAGAAGGACTAGTTCTATTATTATATTTGTTTTAGTATCTGCTGTCATTTTAGGTAGTTTAGCGTGGATATTAGTTACTTTATTTTCAGAGTCTTCTAGTTTATTACAAGGATTAAATGATTATTTCGATAAAGCTTATTTACAGTTTCAAAAGTTGATAGAAAGTTTTCAATTCGACAAAATACATTTATCAAATGAAGTTTTGAATGTTATTCAGAATTCAACAGGAGATTTGCTAGAAACAGCCTCTAGTTGGGTTAGAAATCTATTAACAGGATTAATCAACTTAGTAACAAGCTTGCCTTCTATTGCTATTTGCGTTGGTATTTCTGTAGTAGCATTATATTTCATTTGTGTTGATAAAATTTATATATTAGACCAAGTAGAGCATCATTTGCCAAAAGTATGGGTACGAAAAATAGGAAAGCATTTAAAAGATTTAATTCAAACATTAGGAGGATACTTAAAAGCAGAAGCTAGTCTAATTTTAGTATCTTTTGCTATTTCTTTAATCCGGATTATATATCTTGCAATTTTCTGGCTTTAATGTTCAATATCCTTTGTTAATGGCTCTATTTATCGGTTTTGTTGATGCACTTCCTATTCTTGGTTCTGGAACAGTTATGGTACCATGGGCAATTATTTGCGCTATTAATGGAGATATGAATTTAGGTATTGCTATTATTGTATTACTAATTATTATGTCAGTAGCAAGACAAGTATTAGAGCCTAAATTAGTTAGTAAAAATATAGGTGTTCATCCAATTTTTACATTAATTGCTATGTATACAGGTTTTAAAGTTATTGGAATTATGGGATTATTAATTGGTCCTATTGTTTTAATAATTTTTAAAAATATTTTTGCTAGTTTGATTGACCAGGGAGTATTCAAAACTATTTTTGATAGAAACTAAAGATAAATCTGTTTTTACATTTTAAATTCATTCGATGAAATAGTAAAAAGCAAAGAAGAGCAAAATGAAGTTGAGGAAAATTATAAACACATATGGCAGCTGTATAACGTTACCGATTAAAAGGTTACTATGTAATGTAACAAAGAAGCATATCTAAAATAAGATATGCTTCTTTGTTATATTATTCCCATTCAATAGTTGCTGGTGGTTTTGAGGTGATGTCATAAACTACTCTATTTACATGATTTACTTCATTTACTATTCTAGATGATACTTTTTCTAATATTTCATAAGGAATTTTACTCCATACGCCTGTCATAAAATCTGTTGTTTCAACAGCACGTAAAGCAATAGTGTAGTCATAAGTTCTTTCGTCTCCCATAACACCAACAGATTTTAAATTTGTAAGAACTGCAAAATATTGATTAATAGTTTTGTGTAGACCGGCTTTAGCAATTTCTTCTCTAAAAATACTATCTGCATCTTTTAAAATATTTAGTTTATCATCTGTAATATCTCCAATTACACGAATGGCAAGTCCTGGGCCTGGGAATGGTTGACGGTAAACTAAATTTTCTGGAATTCCTAGTTCTAGTCCAGTTTTTCTTACTTCATCTTTGAATAAATCTCTTAATGGTTCTACAATTTCTTTAAAATTTACATAGTCAGGCAATCCTCCAACATTATGATGACTTTTAATAACAGAGCTTTTTCCTAATCCACTTTCTATTACATCAGGATAAATAGTTCCTTGTACTAAAAAGTCAACAGTTCCAATCTTTTTAGCTTCTTCTTCAAATACGCGAATAAATTCTTCTCCAATGATTTTTCTTTTTTTCTCAGGATCTGTAACTCCTGCTAGTTTTTCTAAAAATCTATCTTTGCTATTTATGCGAATCAAGTTGATGTCAAATTGATTACGGAATATTTCTTCAACTTCATCTCCTTCATTCTTACGTAAAAGTCCATGATCAACAAAGATACAAGTTAAGTTTTTTCCAATTGCCTTAGATAATAAAACAGCAGCAACAGATGAGTCAACTCCACCTGATAGAGCACATAGAGCTTTTTTATCTCCGATTTTTTCTTTTAATTTTTTAATGGTTTCTTGCGCAAAAGAACTAATAATCCAGTCTCCTGTGCAATTACAAATATTAAATAAGAAGTTTTTAATAACTTGAATTCCATTTATAGAATTGTTTACTTCTGGATGAAATTGAATTCCATATAGCTTTTTTTCTGGATTTTCCATTGCAGCATTTGGGCAAGATGGGGTAAATCCAATATTTTTAAATCCTTCTGGCACAGTTTCTACATAATCAGTGTGACTCATTAAAAATCCATTTATATTTTCAAATCCTTGGAAAAGTAGGGAATAGTTATTGATTGAAACATCAGTTGTTCCATATTCACGTTTGTTTGGTCTTGCTACATTTCCTCCTAAAGTAAGGGCCATAAGTTGCATTCCATAGCAAATGCCAAGGATTGGTATTCCTAATTCAAAAATTTCTTTACTACATTTTGGTGAATCTTCTCCGTAAACACTAGCAGGTCCTCCTGTAAAAATAATTCCTTTTGGATTTTTCTGCTTGATTTTTTCGATGGAAATGTCATAAGGTACTACTTCAGAATATACATTACATTCTCTTACTCTTCTTGCAATTAGCTGATTGTATTGTCCACCAAAGTCAAGGATTAAGATTAATTCGTTTTTCACTTATTTTACCTCCGCTTTTAATAAATTTGTTTTATTTTATCATATTTAGGTGAAAAAGTAAAGATAAAATCCAACTTGCTCTATTTTAATTATATAATAAAATTTACCTACTCATAATTAGTACTAAAAACTACATAACTTAGGGTACCTAAAATTGACAAGTTATGTCAATTATGGTAAAATTAGTACGAAAAAATAGTAAAGGAGGATAAGTTATGCGGAGAAAATCGACGAACTTATCAAAAGTAGGAGCTGCTGTCTTTTTAGCAACTTCTGTAGGGATTTTAGTAACTATGAGGCTTATTTTTGTACAGAAAGGAGAAGTTTTAGAAAATGTCCTGTATAAGAGTGATGAAATCATCATTCAAAAGCTGCAGCAAGGCAATGTAAGTAACAAGACATTGATTGTCTTAGGAAACGGATGGAATGTAAGTGCTGATGAGGAAAATAAAGTCACAGAACATGACCCATTCTTTTTGCTTCCAACAGGAGAAGTTAAGCTTTTATCAGGAAAAGGATATGAGATTATAACAGCTTATTTTCCTTTTGAATGTTCAGGTATCGAACAACCTGGTCGAGAATTAGCTTCTTTTATCAACACATATTACAAGGGGTACAAAGTATTTTTGATTGGACATTCTAAATCTGGAGTTTGCTTTGCTAATCTGAGCAAATGGCTTAATGTCGATGGAAAAGACGCAAACATTATTACAGCAGCTGCACCTTTTGATGGAGTTAAAAGCGATGAGGAAAATTTATCTAAGCTGAATAACTTCGAAAAGGTAATTTATCCAATTATCATCGTCCCACATAAGACAAATGATGATATTACGATGAACTCAGAGTTTTTAAATTATGTGTCCGATTTTTCAGGGCTAGAGACACGGAACTTTTACTGTGTCCGAACTCTTCTTCAAAAACCTTCTGACCCAATAGCGTTTTTGTTAAAGTGGGTTGATACTAAGCTCGAAATAGGCGGAGACGGCATGGTAGGATTGCTTGAGCAGCAACCTCCGATTGAACCTACTAAAGAGTTTATAATTGACGCAAGTCATCAATCAGCTATGCAAAAAGCTATAAAGCTATTAATTAGTGAAGGAATCCTATAAAAGCGAGAAATACACCTGTTATGAATAATACTTTACAAGTAAAGTTCATGATAGGTGTGTTTTTCTATTTTCTCTCTTTATTTTTCTGTAAATTTGTTATATAATATAAAAAAATGAAAAGAAAGTAGGATTAAAATGATTGATTTACATATTCATACTAATTACTCAGATGGAACAGACACAGTTGAAGAACTATTAAAAAAAGCAGAAAAAATAAATCTACAATATATTTCTATTACAGATCACGATAATTGTAATGCATATAAAGAACTAGAAGAAATAGAAAAAATATTTTCTGGAAAAATAATACCAGGAATTGAAATAAAATGTTCGTATTTACAGAGAACTATTGAAGTCTTAGGTTATAAAATTGACACTAATGTTATGAATCAGTTAATGCAAGAATTTTATAAAAATAAGTCAAGAGAAAGCTTACAACAAAAATATTTTAATTTATTATATGATAACTGTTTGAAAATGGGTGTAACATTAACTCCTAAGAAAGATTTTATTTGGAATCCAAAAAATGATTGGGCTAGTCTAACTATTTATAATGATTTAAAAAAATACAAAGACAATCAAAATAAAGTACCAGAAGATATGTGGGAAAGTTTTTCTAATTTTTCAAAGAAATATTGTGCTAATAAAAATCACATTCTATTTATTGATAAAAGTAATGACTATCCAAGCTTAGATGAAGCAATTAAAATGATAAAAAAAGCAGGTGGATTAGTATTTTTACCTCATATTTTTATTTATAAATGGGTGGAGAATAAAAAACAATTTATAGAAGAAATACTAAAAAATTATCAGATAGATGGAATTGAATGCTACTACAATAGTTTTTCAAAAGAAGACACAAACTATTTACTAAATTTGTGTGAAAAAAATAAATTATATAAAAGCGGTGGTAGCGATTATCATGGATTAAATAAAGAAAATATTGAATTAGGTATAGGTTATGGCAATTTGAAAATACCTGATTATATTGTTGAAGAATGGAGTAAATAGAAGTTATGGAAGAGTTTAATGTAGAACTAGCAATAGACATTATGCAAAGAAAAATAGCACATTTTATTAAAAATAATAAAGAAAAAAATGTAGAAACTTTTAAGAAAGAGTTGAAAAAATTAGTTCAAGAAGAAGAAAAAATATATGAATTAGATGAAGATACTATCGAAAAAGTATATGAAGTATATTTACAAGAACTAAAAAAGGAGAAATAATATGGGAAAATATGATTTAACAGCAGAAGATATTAATCAAAATATTAATAGATTTTTAACTTATATTTACGCAACTTCAATTCCTTCTAAAAATCCAGAAGTTGACTTTATTGTAGGTGGACCAGGAGCAGGTAAAAGTGGTGTAGAAATTTTTTTAAAAAATAAATTTAAAGAAAAAGGGGAAAAAGCAACAGTTGTAAGTTCTGATAAAATTGCTGAATTTCATCCTTATTATGAAGAAGCTCTTACAGAATTATTACCAGAAGAACGTTATAGAGTAACAAGACAATTTGTAAGACCTGCTCAAGATATTATTTATCATGAATTACAAAAACATAGAATTAGTATACTAAATGAAAATGTTTTTAATAAAGGAACTACAGATATAGAGTTTGTTAAGAATTTTAAAAAAGTAGGCTATAAAGTATCAATCAATATTTTAGCAACTGATATTTTTATTAATCGACTTTCTTGCTATGAGCGAGAAGCTAGGGCTCTTGAAGCTGGAGATTCTCCAAGAGGTATTTCAAAACGTGATCATGAAAAAATGTATAATAGTTTTGTAGAAGAAATAAGACAAATAGAAAGAGAGAAGTTATGTGATGAGATTAATGTTTATAAAAGAGGAAAGAGTATAAATAAACCTGAACTAATTTATCAATTAGGAGATAATAGATATCAAAATTTTGAAGAAGCTTTGTATTCAGAAAGAGAAATACAAAGAAGAACAATTTTATCTAATCCAGCGGAATATTTAATGAGAATCAAAAATGCTAAAGAATCAATACAATTAAATGGAGTAAATTCTCTTATTACTCAAGAGGCTATAAAAGGCTTGCAAGAATTACAAGGAGATTTTATTACAGAATTGAATAATGAAAAAAGCAGATAAGAGGGTGTCCTAATATGTGAGCTCTTCCCATTAAAGTATACATTTCTTTTTTATTAGTGTCTACTTTAAGGGAAAGAGTTCACTTTAATATTAGTTATAGAATTCCACTAGTTGGAATATAGCTTTCATCTGGAGGATAAACAAATTCATCATTTGGTTTTTCTACTTTTTTAATTTCAGTTATTTTAACAATAGGCATATCACCATGATAATTGCCTTTTGTTATTTTACCAGTTACTTCAACCCAATCATCATTTTTAAAATCTTTCGCATTATCACAATCGCATAAAAAACCAACAACAACAGCCTGAAAATTAGAAGAAATAATCATATTTCTTGCTAAAATGAATTCAGTTTCTTTCAAATCTGATACACGATAAATGTAACCTGTAAAATTGACATGGCATCCTACATAACTGTCAATATTATCATGAACTGTTTTTAGTACTGTTGTATAATTTGCGGTTGTTAATTTAGTTACTTTGTTTTGGGGTAAACAAGATGAATTTTTAGGAGCATTATTAGCACCATTAAAAACTTTAAAACTTACAATACCAACAATAATTATTATAACAAGTGTGATAGTTATAAAAAAATATTTAAAAGTTTTACTTCCATTGATTTTAACATTATATATAAACATAGTTATCTCCTTTTTATAGTTTCTTATTTGAATTTATGTATCAATTAAAAAAATATTCATATTTTTTTAAAAAGGTAAAATGCCTGATATTTAGCCTTTAAATTGACTTTTTACTTAAAATTTGGTAAAATATAAGTGTAACCCGTTAACCCTAGATTTAGGAGAGGAGTAAAAAATGAATAAGGGAGTAGTAACACAAAAAAGTAACAGGGAGACAGTTGAAGCAAAATTGAAAGGAGATATCAATCGGTGCAAAAACCTTTTTATCCACATAGCTCTTGTCTATGCAATTGCATTACCATTAGTATTAGTACTAATGGTAATGCGGTACTATATCTCTATTGCACAGGGTTTGGACTATTTCATGGTAGGTTTTGCTTTAGGAGAATTACTTAGTATTCTTGGATGTTATATATGTATTATCAAAATTATTTCACGAATCAGATATATAAAATACAGAAAAAACATCCTAAAAAAAAGAATGATAAGGAAGAAAATGTTTAAGACTTTCCTTATGGTTTCGAAAATTTCATAATGAAAGTAAGAAACAAAAAAATTCGAGTCTGGCGATTTTTATAATCGCCAGACTTTATTTTTTTGTCAAAAATACTTGCTAAAAAGCAATTTTAATGATATAGTAACAAAGTATAAAATAAACAAAACGTAAAGGAAGGGACTGAAGAGAAAAATGAGTATATTTAACAAAATATTCAAATCATACAGTGAAAAAGAAGTAAAAAGAGTTATGCCATTAGTAGAACAAATTAATGGTTTAGAAGGTGAAATGTCAAAATTAACTGATAGTGAGTTAAGAGGAAAGACAGAAGAATTTAAAAAACAGCTAAAAGAAGGAAAAACATTAGATGATATTTTAGTAGAAGCCTTTGCAGTTGTTAGAGAAGCATCTAAAAGAGTATTAGGAATGAGGCACTTTGATGTACAATTAATAGGTGGAATTATTTTACATCAAGGAAGAATTGCAGAAATGAAAACAGGTGAAGGTAAAACTTTAGTTGCTACCTTACCAGTATACCTAAATGCTTTAGAAGGAAAAGGAGTTCACGTTATTACTGTCAATGACTATTTAGCCAAAAGAGATAGTGAATGGATGGGAAAATTATACAAATTCCTAGGGCTAAGTGTTGGTTTGGTAATTTCTGGAATGGAACCACAAGAAAAACAAGATGCTTATAATGCAGATGTAACTTATGGAACTAACAATGAATTTGGTTTTGATTATCTAAGAGATAACATGGTTATCTATAAAAACCAATTAGTACAAAGAGGACTACATTACGCAATTGTCGATGAAATTGATAGTATTTTAATCGACGAAGCACGTACACCACTTATAATATCTGGTAGAGCAAATCAATCATCTGATTTATATAAAAAAGCTAATGATTTTGTTAAAAGATTAACACCTAAAATTATAGTAGAAGAAGATATTAAAGACTATGACCAAGCAGAAGATAATGAAAACTATGATTATATTGTTGACTTAAAAGCAAAATCTGCATCATTAACAGGAAAAGGTATTAAAAAAGCTGAGGATACTTTCCACTTAGAAAACTTTAATGACTTAGAAAACTCTACTTTAGTACATCATGTAAATCAAGCTTTACGAGCTCATGGTGTTATGAAAAAAGATATTGATTACATTGTAAAAGATGGAGAAGTTTTAATTGTAGATGAATTCACAGGACGTATTATGTATGGAAGAAGATACAACAATGGTTTGCATCAAGCAATTGAAGCAAAAGAAAATGTAAAAATTGCTGATGAATCTAAGACTTTAGCAACTATTACATTCCAAAACTTCTTTAGAATGTATGATAAATTATCTGGTATGACAGGTACTGCTATGACAGAGGCTGGAGAATTTGAAGAAATTTATAACTTAGATGTTGTTGATATTCCAACTAATAAGCCAATGATACGTGATGATCAAAATGATGTCATTTATAAGAATGAAAATGCAAAATATAGAGCAATTGTAGAAAGTATTAAAAAGAGCCATGAAGTAGGACAACCTGTTCTAGTTGGTACAGTATCAATTGAAAAGTCAGAAAAATTAAGTCAATTATTGAAAAAAGAAGGAATTAAACACGAAGTATTAAATGCAAAATACCATGAAAAAGAAGCTGAAATTGTAGCTCAAGCCGGAAAATTTGGCGCAGTAACAATTGCAACAAACATGGCAGGACGTGGTACTGACATTATGCTTGGTGGAAATAGTGAATTCTTAGCAAAAGAGGAAATGAGAAGAAACAAAGTTGCTCATGAATTAATAGAAGAAGCTGACACATATTATGAAACAGATAATCAAGATATTTTAAAAGCAAGAGAAGACTTTAGGAATTTAGTTAAAAAATATGATGAACAAATAAGAGAAGAAAAAGAAAAAGTTATAGCTGCTGGTGGTTTAAAAATCATTGGTACTGAAAGACATGAATCAAGAAGAATTGATAATCAGTTACGTGGACGTTCTGGACGTCAAGGTGATAACGGAGAATCTAAATTTTATATTGGATTAGATGATGATTTAATGAAAATCTTTGGTGGTGAGGCTATTACTAAAGTTTATAATACTCTAGGGGCAGACGAAGATATGCCAATTGAGGTTAAACTTATTTCTAACGCAGTAGAAAATGCCCAAAAGAAAGTTGAAGGTAGAAACTTTAGCATTCGTAAAAATGTATTAAAATATGATGATGTTATGAATGCACAAAGAGAAATTATTTATAAACAAAGAAGAGAAGTTTTAGATGGTGAAAATATTCATGATAGTATTGTTTCTATGATTGAATTTGTTGCTGATAATATTGTAGATATGTTTATCGATGTAGAAACTTCAGAACTAAATGTAGAGTCTTTAAATGCAGAAATAATCAATATTTTTGGCATTGATATGCTAGATACTATCAAGAAAAATAAAAAAGATTCTAACTCTATTTCAGAAGAATTGAAGAAAAAAGCAATGGAGATTTATGCTGAAAAAGAACAAGAAATTGGACAGGATGAAATGAGAGAACTTGAAAGAGTTGTTATGCTTAAAGTTGTTGATGAAAAATGGATGAATCACATTGATAGCATGGATGAACTAAAAAATGGTATTGGATTACGTGCCTATGGTCAAAAAGATCCTGTTGTTCAATATCGTTTAGAAGGCTTTGATATGTTTGATGAAATGATTAATGATATTAAGGTTGATGTAACTAAAATATTAATGCATATTAGACAACAAGCAGATAATACAAGACAAGAAACAGTTAAGATTACAGGTGCAGCTTTAGAAGCTATTCATAGTGTTGATGGTGGAGCAAAAATTGGTACAGATGTTGATAAAACAGTTCGTAACGAAGGTCCTAAAGTAGGTAGAAACGACCCTTGTCCTTGTGGAAGTGGGAAGAAATACAAAAACTGTTGTGGAAAAAACGCATAAATAGGAATAAAATATTTTATAAATGGATAGGTTAGCTTTTTGACCTATCCTCAAATTTTATGCATTTTCTCCTTCAATTTTATTGAAAAAAATATTTAATTATGGTATAATATATACATAATTAAATTTGGTGGCAGCAAGAAAGGAGTAACATCATCATGAAAAAATTCATCACAGTTTCACTAAACAAAGAGGAGTTGTCTATTTTTTTGGATAGCTCTATAAAAGGATTCGATACTCAGCTATTGTCTATTTTAGAAAATATAGATAGGTGGTCTACTATCATTAGTTGTGAAATGGACGAATCAGTAGCTAAAGCTACTATTATAGCTGGTTCGTTAGGCGAATTCGAAAGCATTATTAGTCAACTAAAGAGTAGAAGTGAAATTGAGAAATTTGAAAGCTAAATTAATTATTTTCTTTCTCCCCGAAAGCCCAATAACTTTGGCTTTCGGGGAATTATTTAATTATACTTATTTTATTCTATAATACTTGAAAATAAACAATAAATAAGTTATGATATACATAGGAATAAGGAGTGTGATAAAAATGTTAGAATTAGAAGAAAATACTAAAATTCTTCAAGTACAACATCAAAAATTAAAGAACTTAGGTGAGTCTCTTTGACATTGCTAAATTGCAAGAAGATTTAAGTAAATTAGAAGCTAAAACTCTACAAGAAAATTTTTGGAATGACAGTAAAAACACAAGTAAAATATTATTACAAATTAAAAATTTAAAGAATAAAACAAGCAAGTTTAAAGAATTAGAAAATGAAACTATAAATTTATTAGAACTTACAGAATTAGTAGAAATAGAACCAGACGAAGAAATAGCAAAAGATATTTTAAAAAATACAATTAAATTACAAAAAGAAATTGAAAAATTTGAAATAACTACTTTTCTATCTGGAAAATATGATAGCAACAATGCAATTGTTACTATTCATCCAGGTGCAGGTGGAACTGAATCACAAGATTGGGCTGAGATGCTATACAGAATGTATACTAGATGGGCAAATAAGAACAATTATGAAGTAAAAGAATTAGACTATTTAGAAGGAGAAGAAGCTGGAATAAAAAGTGTTACATTTGAAATTATAGGGGAATATGCATATGGTTATATGAAATCTGAAATGGGAGTACATCGACTAGTTAGAATTTCTCCATTTGATAGTGGAGGAAGAAGACATACTTCATTTGCTTCTCTTGAAATATTACCAGAAATCACAGATGATATTGAATTAGAAATAAATCTAGATGATTTAAGAATTGATACCTATCGAGCATCTGGAGCAGGTGGACAGCATATCAATAAAACATCTTCTGCTGTAAGGATAACACATATACCTACTAATGTTGTTGTAGCATGCCAGTCTGAACGTTCTCAAATTCAAAATAGGGAAACAGCTATGAAAATGTTAAAATCTAAATTGTTAGATTTAAAGGAAAAAGAACAAAAAGAAAAAATTGAAGATTTAAAAGGCGTTCAAATGGAAATTGCCTGGGGAAGTCAAATTCGTTCTTATGTTTTTTGTCCTTACACAATGGTAAAAGATCATCGAACAAATTACGAAGTTGGAAATGTTCAAGCTGTTATGGATGGAGAAATTGATGACTTTATGGAGAGCTATTTAAAAAATAATATTTAGATTTTTATTAAAAGTTGATATATTAATATTTAACAGTCAAGATTTAGATTGTTATGACAATAAATATTAATATATCAACTTATTTTTATAAGGCTCATTTTTTCTAAAATACACATATAATATAAAGAGACTTATTTGATTAAATAAGTAGCTTAAATATTATTGTACAAAAGTGAGTTGAGTTAAATTGGATACAATTGTATTAAAATTTGGAGGTAGTTCTGTTGCTGATAATGATAAATTAAAGATAGTTGCTGAAAAAATAATTGGATTATATAAAAAAGGACATAATATTGTAGTTGTTGTTTCTGCACAAGGTAAAACAACAGATAATTTAATTTCTGAAGCACATGAGCTAACGAAAGATACAAAAGAAGATAGGGAAATGGATGTATTGCTTAGTACGGGGGAACAAATAACTACAGCTAAGTTAAGTATGTTATTAAACAAAATGGGATATCAAGCTATTTCATTAACAGGATGGCAAGCAGGAATTTGTACGAACAATACAAACCAAGATGCAATCATAAAATGGATTGATACAGCAAGAATAAGAAAAGAATTAGAAAATGGTAAAATTGTTGTTGTAGCAGGTTTCCAAGGAGTAAATGAAAATTTAGATATTACAACATTAGGCAGAGGAGGTTCTGACACAACAGCAGTTGCAATATCTGCGGCATTAGGTGCTAAAAATTGTTACATTTTTTCAGATGTAGATGGTGTTTATACAACAGACCCTAATCGATTAAAAGAAGCAAAAAAATTACCAGCTCTTTCTTATGAAGAAATGCTTACTTTATCTAGTGAAGGTGCTAAAGTTCTCCATAATCGTTGTGTTGAAATAGGAGAAAAATTTAAAGTACCTATTATTACGAAATCTACATTTAATAATAAACCAGGAACTGTTATATCTGATGTTATAGAAGAAAATACTATTAAAAGCATTGTAAAAAAAGAAATTTCTAGAATTTCTATTGTAGGAAATGGGATGGTAAGAAATTTCGAAAATATAAAAAAAGTTTTAGATATTATTGAAAAAAGCAAGTCAGAGATGTTAGATTTTCAGATTACAGAATCTAAAATGTCAGTTACTTTTAAAAGTGAAATATCTGATGAAATCTTAAAAGAAATACATTCAAAGCTAATAAATGATGATTAGTATCATATTTTTGAGAAAACTTAGAAACTTTCTTTTTAAGTTTTCTTTTTTTCGTTCTAAATAAGACAAACTATGAATATATTAATTTAGCAAGTAAAAAATTGAAATTTAGGAGGCAAGAAAAAATGACAGTAGATGAAAGAAAAACAATCAGTACAAGCGTAATTCAAAATCTTATCTTAGAGAATAGAGGAAAACTAAGTATATCTGGTGTATTAGATGTACTTAGTTTTGACGACCAAGTAGTTATTTTAGAAACAGAATTAGGTCTTTTAACAGTAAAAGGAGAAAATATTAGGATTAATAAGCTAAGTATTGATACTTCTGAAGTAATTGTAGAAGGTGACATTTCTTCTTTAGCTTATAGTGAAAAGGAAAGCGAAAAGTCAAAAGGGAATTTTATGAGTAAAATATTCAAATAGAAGGGAAGAGGGGAGTCAAATAATGGTTTCAAATCAAGCTTATTTATTTTTAATTTTTACGGTAAATGGAATATTAATTGGTCTATTATTTGACTTTTTCAGAATTGCTAGAAAAGTATTTTATACAAATGACTTTGTAACGTATATACAAGACATTTTATTTTGGATTTTAGCTGGTAGCATGATGTTATATTCGATTTTTGTTTTCAATAACGGAGAAATACGTCTATTCATGTTTTTAGGAGTTATATTAGGGGCTTTCATATATATGGTTTTTGTAAGTTCTTATATTATAAAAATTAATGTAAAAATAATTAATATGCTAAAAAAGATTTTTAAAATCTTAATAGTTCCATTCAAAGTAATCTATCAAATGTTACACAAAGTATTTTTAAAACCAATTACTTTTCTATTTATCAATATTAGAAAAAATTTTACAAATTTCGGCATAAAATTAAGTAAAATCAAAAAAATTGTAAAAAATTGAAAAAAACAGAAGGATATTTTAAAAATATGTAGAATATATAATTATGTATCCGTAAGGATTATCACAAAAAATGGAGAGATTACAGATGAAAAAAAATCAAAAAATATATAAAATATTGTTAATATTAGTAATTAGCATATATGTAATTTTTACACTAGTTAATCAACAAAAAGCTCTTAATCAATATTCAGATGATGCTAAAGAATTAACTGCTCAAATTAATGAACAAAAAGAATATAAAGAAGAGCTAGCAAAGAAAAAAGATAATGTATCATCCTTAGATTATATTGAACAAACGGCAAGAGAAAAACTAGAAATGTATTATCCTAATGAAAGGGTATATGTAGATAGGGGAATGTAATTTTCATAAATTATATTCCTTTTTTTAGAAAAGATATTCCTTTTTGTTAACAAATATGATATAATCTTATTATCTTATTAATTATTTCGTTTTTTAATTTCCCCATAAATATAAATAATAAAAAGTAAAAAATAAGGAGGAGTTATGATAGACATAGAATCAATGACTTTATTAGAGCTAAAAGAACTAGCAAAAGAACATAACATAAGAAATATTTCAAAATTAAAAAAAGATGAACTAGTAACTGTTTTAAAACAAATTGTAAATCAATCTAATGCAATAGAAGATGAAGAAGAAAAAATTGAAATAGATATAGATAAACCTGAAAGGCAATATGATTCTAAGGGTGAGCCTATTGTAGATTATAAATTAACAAGTGATGGTGATGAAATAGTAGAGGGAATATTAGATATATTACCAGATGGATATGGATTTTTAAGGGGAGAAAATTTTTTATCAAGTGAAAAAGATGTTTATATTTCAATGGTTCAAATTAGAAGATTCCGATTAGACACAGGAGATATAATAAAAGGTATCTCTAGATATAGAGAGGGTGAAAAATTTCCTTCTTTAATCTTTGTTGGTGAAGTAAATGGAGAACATCCTGAAAAGGCTATGAAAAGAAAAAGGTTTGATGAACTAACTCCAATTTATCCAAATGAAAGATTAAAATTAGAAACTATATCAAATGATTATGCAACTAGAATTATTGATTTAATGTCTCCAATAGGAAAAGGCCAAAGAGGAATGATAGTAGCACAACCTAAAGTAGGAAAAACAACATTAATGAAGAAAGTAGCAAATAGCATTTCTCAAAATAATCCAGAGGCAGAATTAATCGTTTTACTAATTGATGAAAGACCAGAAGAAGTAACAGATATGAAACGTTCTATTAAAGGCCAAGTAATTCATTCAACTTTTGATGAATTACCAGAACATCATGTTAAGGTTGCTGAGATGGTCTTAGAACGCGCTAAAAGGTTAGTAGAGCAAGGAAAAGATGTTATTATTTTATTAGATAGTATTACAAGACTTACTAGAGCATATAACTTAGTAATTCCTTCATCAGGAAGAACTTTGTCTGGTGGTATTGATCCAGCTTCTTTACATAAACCTAAAAAATTTTTTGGTGCAGCAAGAAATATTGAATTTGGCGGCAGCTTGACAATCTTGGCTACAGCTTTAATTGAAACTGGAAGCAGAATGGATGATGTCATTTTTGAGGAATTCAAAGGAACAGGTAATATGGAAGTACATTTGGATAGAAAATTGTCTGAAAGAAGAATTTTCCCAGCTATTGATATTAATAAATCTGGTACAAGACGTGAAGATTTGTTGTTAACACCAAAAGAAAAGGATACTGTTTTTGCTTTGAGAAAAGCTATGAATAGTATGCCTGTTGCAGATGTTACAGAACAAGTTATTAGTCAAATGACAAAATCTAAAAATAATGACGAGTTTATTAATCAAATGGAGAGTTATTTGAGAAGATTTAAATAAGAGTGTAAAAAATAAATGAAGTAGCATATAAAGAAATGTTACTTTTATTTTTTTCAAAAAAGCTCCAAATAAATTTAGAGGAGGGAGGCATATGACAGAGTATACTAAATTATTATAAATATATAACATTGCGCAAAATCAAAGCATTTCGCTTAAAAATCCAAAATATTTTAATTCAGTATTAATTTAATATAATTTATCAAAAAAGGCATAAAAATGTCTTATTTTTTATTTTGAATTAAATTTAAGGTATATAAATTAATTTCTTGACAAACCTAATTTTATATTATATATTTTATTTGCCTTTCTTAAGTTTTGGAAAGGAGGGGAATTTTGCAAAACTTCAGAAACTTCATTACCTTATTACTAGAATTATCTGTACTTAAGTTAATTCTTAAGATATTACAGGAACTAGATAAATAGGGAAAAGGACTAGGTTTAAGATTTGGTTACCTAGTCCTTTTAATTTGCAAAACTTCATTACTTGCTTAAGCTAAATATATATTAGCATATATTTTATTATATGTCAAATTTTTTATTTTATCCCTTGACAATATTGAAAAAGCTGCTATAATTATTTCATCAAGGTTATCATCTTTTTTATGATGGTATTTAGGCAATGTTTATGGGGCATTGTCTTTTTATATATTAAAAATTTTTTATAAATTGCTTCCAGTTTTATATTTCTGGTCTCAATCTTAATCAGTAGAGTTTCAAAACACGATAATAAATTAAGGTAAATACACGTAGGGAATTAAAAGGGTAGTGTATTTGCCGGTATTACATCTCCTTGACCTTACTTACGTAGCAGTAATATAATTTGTTATCGTGTTCATTTCCCTTTTTACTTACTTGTTATTGCTAATTTTCTTATATGATTTCCTATTTCTTCATTAGTCATATTTAATGCTATTACTATTTTAGCGTAATTATCTAATTTAGGTATACTTATATCATTTTCAATTCTGAAGATTGTTTTTCTATCTATACCAGATATGTCTGCTAATTTTTCTTGTGTTATATTTTCTCTTTCTCTATATTCTCTTAGCATTTCAATCACCTCTAAATATTTTATAATATTTTTTTTGTAAAGTCATTGACATACATGCCCCATTTGTGTATAATTCAGTCGTGAGGCATATATGCCCCATAAACTAGTTTAAAAAGACAACAGAACTCTCCCCAGTTCTGTTGCAAAGGGGAAAATAAAAAAAGAAAGGTAAAAAAGAATGGAATGTAAAGGAAAATTTAAGTTTAAACAATTAGTAAGAAGAGATGGAGGCGAGTTTACAAATAATAATGGTCAAGTAGTATCATATAAAGAAAGTTATAGCCTAAAAGTAGATGAAATAACAGATAATGGAATTTATGAAAGAACGTTCAAAATACCTGTAGAAAGTGAATTAGTACAAGAATTATTGATAAAGAAACCATACAGCGATATAACTCTAACATTTGATATTATTTTTTACGGTAATTCAATAAAAGCTGTTCCAGTAGCAGTTGAATAGAATTATAAAAAAATACAAATGAAATGGGGGTGTTATGAATGGAAGGTGCAACAGATGTAGGAACATTAATAAAACCGCTATCAGACGCATTAGTAGCTAGTATTACACCAGCTCAATTAGTATCTATTCTTGCAGGAATAGTTGGTGTAGGTATGATGTTTGTCTTAATGTGGTTTGGAGCAAGAAAACTAAAACAAATATTTACAAGTGCCGTAACAAAAGGCAAAATCAAGTTTTAGTAATATATTTGAGAAGGACTTTTGTGGTTCTTCTCTTTTATTTTTTAGGGGGAGTATATGGATAATTTAGAAAGTCTTAAAGGTTCACACAATGTATTAGATATTTTTAGAGTAGTAAATTATAAGATGAAATTTGCAAAAAACAATCCTAGTTATTTCTATCCAGAACGGATTACTTGTTTTTTGTGCAGAACAAGGAGCAGGAAAAACATTATCAGCAGTACAATACACTATAAAGGTAAATAGAATGTATGATGATTGTGTATTTTGTACAAATGTATCAATTCGAGAATTTCCTATTAATTGTTATTATGTTATTAAAAATTTATCAGAAAATGTTACTAAAATTTATTATTGTCTTATTGATACTGATGAAATAGTAAGAATTGTAACAGTTTTTTCAGAACATGGAGAAACAAAAACAGAAATAGAAAAAGTACGAGATGATATAAAAATAGTAGTAGCTTATGATGGAATAGATTGTATAAAAGATTTAAGTAATGGTATAGAAGGGGTGTTATATTTAATTGATGAAATACATTTGGAGTTTAATAGTCTTGAGAGTAAGAATATACCAATTGAAATTATGGTCGAAGTTAGCCAGCAGAGGAAGCAGAGAAAGCATATAGTAGGAACTAGTCAAGTTTATATGAGATTAGCAAAACCACTTAGAGAACAAATAGACACTGTAGTAATATGTAAAAATTATTTAAGCTGTATACAGTATAATACAGTAATAAACGGTAAGACAGCTGTAGAAGATAATGGAAAATTACAAGCAGATATAATAAGAAAATTTTTATGGTTTCATAGGCCTAGCTTGTATGATAGTTATGATACATATGCAAAAATGAAAAGATACCGTAAAGAGTGGAACGGTGTATCTAGGCAAGATATTTATAATAAAAATGAGGAGGTAAAAGTAAATGGATTATCAGGAAGTCGTTAATTTAGTAGTAATAGTAATAAAAAATGCACTACCTCTCGGTTTTATATTTTTAATAGCCGAAAGATTAGTAAATATGTTTTTGAGTTTTGCCTTTCCAAAAACATTTAAAGGGGGAATATAGATGAATGAAGAAGATGAGTTAATAGATTTAAACTTAGAAGAAAATCAAGAACAAAATGAAGAACAGCAGCAAGAACAAGTACAAGCATATGATTATTACGATAGATATTATGAACAAGTTTTATCTAATATGACAACAATAAAAACTAATCAAGAGACCATAATTAGAAATCAAGATGAAATAATTGAGCAAAATAAAACAAGAAATTTATTTTCTGGAAGCATTTTATTTATGATTTGTTTAATTTTTATTTACTATGTTTTAAGAAAAATGATAAAGTAGGGGGAAGTTATGAAAAAATTATTAATTACTGCATTAATTTTATTAATAAGTTTATTTCCATCTATTAGTTGTGCTTATCAAACTGAATTTGAATATAATGGAGTTAGTTATAATGTTTTAGATTATTCAGAATATATAGATAGTGATAACTATTGTATTATTAAAAATGGTTCTAAAATTTATCTTTTTGTTTGTTATGCTGAAGACTCTTATTTTTCTTTTGCTTTAGGTACAGGTTCTTCTAAATCTGTTGGTGTTCGAGATTGTAAATACTATTATTATTATTCCGCTGAGACTCGTTGGATTTATCAAGGATATAAAGGTATTCCTACTCCATCAACTTCACGTTATAATGTTCTTGAATATGATGCTGTTTTATATTCAAGTTTTGATATTAAAGATTGGGATACAGGTGAAATTGTTTTTGAAGCCACTAAAAATTTTAAAAATCCTTATTTTTTAAGTAGTAAAGAAGAATTATCAAGTGGAAAATTTGATACATTAAAAATTGACGCTGGAGACTTAAATCATTATGATGACAAAATAGTATTTAATATTTATAAAGGAACTAGTTTAGGTAATAATTTATATGATTATACACCTTATAAAAGTGTTTTATTAGATAGTTCTAGTAGTTATTTTAGAACAGCTGATTTACATGTACAGTATTTTATACCTCAAGAAAAATTAGGAATTGATATATCTAATGATAAACATTATATGTTTGAACTTAAAGAAAAGGGAGGAGATACAGTTTATTCTTCAGTTAGTTTTACTGTAGGTGGTCTTACTTCATCAGAAGAAATAAAAAACTCACAAGATGTAACAAATGATAAATTAGATGAACAAACAAACGTAATTAAAGACCAGACAGAAGTTATGAAAGAACAAACAGAAACAAACAAAAATATATTTGAAAAGTTAGGAGATATACTAAGTTATATAAATCCCTTTTCAGAAAACTTTTTTGTATATAAACTAATAGAATTATTAATCAATGCTATAAAATCTTTATTTATACCATCAGATGGATTTTTTGGAAACTATTTTAATGATTTATTAGATTGGTTTTCTGATAGACTAGGTCTATTGTTTTATCCTTTTGAACTTATTATTAAAATTTTAACAGAAATGTTAAATATTAATGTTTTTGAACCAGTTTTTAATATACCAGATTTGAAAGAGCCTTTCACTGGTCATGTTCTTATTAGTAATGTTAGTTTTAACTTAAATGATTTAGTTTCTGAAGATGGACCATTTAAAACTTTATATTCTATTTATCGTACCTGTGTAACAGCATATATTTATATGAAATTGGTTAATTTGTTTAAAAGGAAGTATGAGGAGGTAACATCAAAATGATAATAGAAGTTTTATTGAATTTGATAAAAGGATTATTAAATATTGTTTTTGGATGGATTAATTTACCATCTTTACCTACTGAAATTACAGATAGTATAGAGGGTTTTTTATTTCTGATATTTAGTAATTTGCAGTTATTAGGTTTTTTTATACCTCCATTTGTAATTTTTACAGCAGTTCCATTATTAATTATTGCTGTAAATTTTGAACGTGTTTATAAACTTACAATGTGGATACTAAGAAAGATACCATTTTTTAATATGAATTAGTTTTGTTGATGGCTTTCTTTAGAAA
>CANPAC010000013.1 GCA_947571975.1 uncultured Clostridium sp.
TCTTTTGCTAAAATTGCTATTGTTTTTTCTGTTCTCTTTAATTCAATAGTTCCTCCAGACTTTTTCATTTCTAATTTGTATTTATACATTTTATCTAATGCTTCTTCTTGTGTTTTAGCTGTAAAGGATTTTCTAATTGCTTCGCCTGTTTCTATATCTTTGCCTATTGTTAAGGTTGCTTTGTGTTGTTCATTAATATAGAATTTGTCACATTTATCTGCATCTTTGCATTTTTTACATTTATCACATTTGCTCATTGTTTTTTTATCTTTTCTGTTTTGGCAAATGGATTTATCTTTACACTTATTACATATAGGACACATGGGTAATTCAGAGTTCTTTTTTTCTGTTTTTATTGTATATGTTCCTACTGTATAACCTTTTGTATTCATTAATATTTCCTCACTTTCTAAAAATTTTCGAGGAAATACCTTGCTCATTTTTTTAATTGGTAGTATAATAATTTTACAAACATATCGAACAGGGCATTTCCTGTTTGTTTAGAAGATTTAATGTGCTAGATTAAGTCTTCTTTATTTTTACTCTGCCATAATTCTTTTTTGGCTTAAAAATTCATTTAGGCAATCTGCTTTTATCCAAAACTTTCTGCCTATTTTAATACTTGGAAAATCTTCTTGATGAAATAACTGTAAGCATTTTTGTTTTCCTATATGCAACAATCTGCATACATCATCTGTTGAGTATAATTTTATCTCAATTTCTTCTAAATTCTGCATAATTTTTACCTCCTCTCCTTGACAATTTTCATATGTTGCTGTATTATATAAGTGTGTAAAATATTATAAACTCTTTTAAAATTGCAACTTAATTATAACGTGAATAATTTTATTTGTCAATAGCAATTTTGAAATTGTATAAAAAATTTTACACAACTGGAGGGTATTATGAAAAAAAAACAAAAATATATAGGTGATTATGGCTTTTTAATATGGTTTAATAGTGATAAAAAAGAAGAATATTATTTAACACCATTTTATGATTTTGGAAATTTAACACAAGTTTTAGATAGCAGTATGTTGAAATTAAAATTAGAAATTCAGCGAAGTACAAATAGTATTAGTAATTATAAATTTAAAAAACAAAAAATTGAAAAAACTCCTTTTGTAGTATATACACCTTATGTAGAGAAAATAGGAACATTTTTAATGCATTTTCTAAACACTGATTTTTCTTGTTTTGAAAAAGCATTTGATTCTTTTTATTGTTATTATGGTATAGAATTTGTAGATTGTTATGAACCTAAAGAGTTAAAGAAAGAATATGAAACAGAACAAATCTTATTTGATGAATTAAAAAAAGTGCATAATTTGCGTTCAGAAAGATTTATAAAAATACAAAAAGACTTTAAAAATCTAGTGGATTTTGTATATAATTTGAATAATAATAATGAATATGATAATTATTCGCCAAGCGAAAAACTAACGGCATGTATTATAAAAAATAGATTGAACATATCAGATTATAAAAATAATACTACTATAATTAATTATACTTTTGAAGATAATATCGAAAAATATAATAAATTAACATTTAATGAATTATTGGAAGAGATGGCATATGATTCTTTCTTGCTAAATACTTCTAATATCTATTCTTCTTATTCTTTGGGAGATTTATGTTTTGTTGTATTGAATCAAATTGTACGAAATAATTTGACTATTAGAACTTGCCAAAATTGTGGTAAATATTATATTCCAAATAAATTGAATGAAATATATTGTGACTTTTTACAAAAAGATGGATCTACTTGTAGAGAAAAAGGGGCAGGAGAAACATATAAAAAGAATCTGGAAAGTATTCCAGGATTACTTGAATATAGAAGAACCTATAATAAAAAATTCAATGCAATGTCGAGAAATTTAAAAGATACTAAATTAAAAAAAGAATTTGCAGAATGGAAAAAGTTAGCACAAGCAAAAGTTAAAGAATATAAGCAAGGAAGCATAACAGAAGATGAATTATATCAATGGATGATAGAAAATAAGTAGGAGGTATTATTTTGAAAGTAAAATCAGATTATTTAATTTATTGTGACGAGAGTTGTCCTTTAGAGTACGAACCTATAACTCTATTAGGGGCAATTGGCTGTAGTTATGAAAAGAAAGAACAAATTGTGATAGAGTTAAGAGATTTAAAAAATAAATATTTTATTAATTCTAAATATGAAACTAAATGGGTAAAAACTTCAAGATCTAAAATTGAATATTACAAAGAACTTATAAATTATTTTTATAATAATGATGATATACGAATTAGAATTTTAGTTGCTAAAAATAAAGAAGATTTGAATAATGATAAATATAATAGTGGGGATTATCAAGAATGGTACTATAAAATGTATTATTATTTACTAGATAAATTTATAGACTCTAATTATGATTACTATATGCTTTATGATGAAAAAGATAAATATACCACATATAAAATGAATAAAGTAAAAGACATTATAAAGACTAAAAAAAGTTTCAACGATTCTGAACATTTTAATTTTAAAATAAAACAAATTAATTCAAAAGAATCCGAATTAATGCAGTTATTAGATGTAGTAATGGGTGCAGTAGGATATAAAAATAGAGGTTATTTAGATAAAGAAAAAGGTGAAGTAAAAAAAGAAATTGTAAAATATATTGAAGAAAAATTTGCTAAAAATATTTCCGAAACAACTTCTCCATTTGAATCTAAATTTAATATCTTTATATGGTCACCTAGAAAAGAGGCTAAATAATGGAATTAAAAAAGTATGAAATAAAGGGAGAAAATATTAACTTAAAAGATATTAATGAAATTGCGAAATCAAGTAATAAAGTGTATGAAGAAAATTGTCTTACAGCAGTTTTATTTGATAAACCAATTAACTTTTCAAAAAATGTAATAGAAAATTATAGTATAGATTTTTGGCATATGGGAAGTTTGGAAAATAAAGATTTAAAGAAAAGTTATGCTAATGAACATTATTACAATATTAAACCTTGTAATAATACCAATTATAGTAATAAATGTTCAAACTGTACTAATCACAATTTCTCTATTAATATTAGAAATAAGTATAGAGATAAATGTGTATATAGAATGTCTTCAATAGATTTATTTAGAAATGTTATTGATAAAGCAAATACAATGGATGATGGAATTAGTATTTGGCAAGTTGAAGAATATTCTTCAAGGAGAACGAAAGAAATAAATTTAAAAATACGATATAAAAAAGATGACATTGATTATTTAATAATTTTAAATGAAAAAGAAGAAGAATACTTTTTTATAACAGCATACCCTGTATTTGAACAAAGAGAAAAAAATGATTTAGATAAAGATTACAATTCTAAAATGTCTAAAAAAATAAAATAACGGCTGTCGCTTGCGACGCCGTGCGTCCTAATTACCCAAATGGTAATTGGAAAAATAATATATATTATTTATAATAATAATATGCTCAATAAATTAAATTTGATACTTTTTATTATTATATATCACAAAAAATTTTAGAATTCAATAGGAATTCGTAAAATTTCTAAATTTATTGTATCACATTATGTAAATAATGTCAAATTTTTTAAATGTTTAGAGGTAAAAGATATGAAAAATTTTATAAAAAAATATTGTTACTTAAGTATTCCAATTGTAACATGTATTATAATATTTATTATACATCTTACAAAAATTTTAGATTTTTCTGGCATTTTTGTCAATGAAGCATCAAACATTATTCAAATATCTGGAACCTTAATTGGTTTCTTATTAACTGCTATTACTATATTTTTAAGTTTACCTAAAGATACAAAACTAATGCAAAGAATAAAAAAGTATAATCATCATAAAATATTTAGTAGATGTGTTTCAATAGGATTAATCCTTTTAACTTTAGATATATGTTTATGGCTAATAAAGGTTCCTAATACTTATATTGTATTGATTTTTTTATTGGGCTTAGAAGAAACGCTTATGGCTGCATATTATATTTATAAATTATGCATTTATAATTTTGAGTAATTCATTTTTTAAGGTTTCTTCAATTTTAGAAAAATCTTTTTTATAGTCTTTAGTTAATTCTATACTAACTTGTTTTGTAAAAATACTTTTAATTAGATCAACCTCTTCCGTATCTGATGATACGGAAAGTTTTTTTACTTCTTTACTATTTTTATATTTATTCATTAAATTAGACACAAAGTTCTTTTTAACTTTTTTCAATTTTGCTTCAAATTTAAACTCCGAAATCTCACAATCTTCACTATCAATATGTTTTAGTTCTATAAAATCTTGTGAGTTATCATAAAAGGATACTGATATTTTATTTATAAGCATATCTTTTATTTCATTATCGTTCTTTTTAAAGGGTTCTAAACTTAAATTAATAAAAGAATTATTACTAATTAAACTTTTAATATATCCGTCTGGGGATGGGATTTTTTGTGTTTTGATTACCGATACACCCATTTTGTTAAAATCAATATAAAAATATGTATAACTTTCTAAAATAAAGTCAGAAGTATCTTCAATTTCAGTTCCTTTACTATTTCGAATTTCTGTTAATACATCTAAATCACTAGTTCTACATATGCTTGCAAATATATGATTAGTATCTAAAGTTATTTTTTCAAATGTTATCCCTTCATTAGAAACACTATCTTTATTTTTAAACATACTTGAAAAACAATCATATAATATCGTATTATTAGTTTTACTTAAATCTTTGAAACTAGGTTCAAAAATTATCATATAAAAATTTAATAATTTTTTATATGATTTTACTTTTAATTCATTTTCTGTATCCTTGTTATTTTCCCCCATTGAATACGACCCCTTTTATTTTATATTTCTATCTTTTGTATCCAATTTTTGACTATTATATACTATTTTTTCCAATTTATCAACAAAAGCAAAATAAAAACCATTCGATTGAATGGCTTTTGTAACGACTACCGTCAACACAGATCATGTCCAATTCGAGTTACTCTCTTTTAGACACAGTAAAATAATTATAGATTAAAATTTTGAAAATGTACATAGTTTTCTCCCCAAAATTGAAAAAATACTTATAGTATGCTATATTAACATTGTAATAGATGATTAGAAATAAAAAAATTTGAAAGGATTGATAAAATAATGATAAGAAAAATTGAATTAAAAGATTTAGAAGCAGTATTTGAGTTATTAGATGAGTTATATGAAAATAAAATAGAATATTCTATATTTGTTGAAAAATATAAATCAAGTTTAAAAGATGATAATTTTTATGGAATTGTTGCAACAGAAGATAGTAAAGTAGTAGGAGTTCTTATAGCACGTGCAATAAATAGGCTAGCAAAGAGAAAGAATATACTTTTTATTGATGATTTAATTGTAAATGAGAAGTACAGAAATACAGGTATAGGAAAATTATTAATACAAAATGCTGTGGATTATGCAGTAAGCATAGATTGTGAATCACTAGAACTAACAAGTCTTATTTCAAATACAAATGCTCACAGATTTTATGAGAATAATGGCTTTGAAAAAAGACAGTATAAATTTAAAAAACATCTAAATTAGAAAAGTTTTGAAACTAATTTGCTAAAATTATGTAAATATGATATAATTATTTCGTAAACTAAAACATTTTGCAAACATTAGGAGGTAGCAATATGAGCGATATGATTAAGGCAATGGAACTTCCAGAAGAATTTATTACTGGAACAGCTGGAGCAAGTGCTTCTCGGTTGGTAGAGCCTATGGTAGAAAAACGTACACTTGAGGGTATTGATGAAGTACAATATCTGTACGTAGCACCTTGGACTTCCATCAAGATGCATGGGCACGACGATCAATGGGAAGTGTGGGAGCGAATTTCTCACAAACAAGCATATGTATGTCTTAAGGGCGAGGAGCATGAACTGGTAAATAACTGCGGTTCAATGATGGTTCTGAGAGCTACTAAAGGTCATACAGACTATTCATATGATGACATTGCAGAGCTTTTTTGGAGATGGGGTTTTTCCGTATACCATGGTTCTCTGGTAGTTAATGAAGACTAACCTATCCTAATAGTAGGAGACCGAAAATTCGGACCAAAGGTGGCATAGTATTTTAACGATACTGTGCCACCTAACTTTATATTTAATATTCCAATTCATCTTCTCTTTCTTTGTTCTCAAATTTGTTTAAATCAAGTTGCTTTTCAATATTGAAGTTAGTATATGTTTCTTTCTCAAAATTCCTTATAAGGTCATCTTCAGAAGGATATGAGAATTTATAACACACCCAAGTAATAAACTTTTGAATAGTAATTTTAAATCTATCAATAACTTTCTTTAAATATTTATTTTCCTTTTCTAATTTATTTATAATTTTCTGATATTGATGATCTATTTTATAAGTTTCATATTCAAACTGTTGCTTTAATTTCTTTTCTTTATCTTCTAAAGTTTCTTCCAACTTCCTACATTTGAACTTTAAATTTATATTATCTTCAAGCATTTGAGTATGTTTCTTTTCATATTCTGTTGCCATTTCTACAGTATTTGACTGTTTTGATAATTCCTTACGCAATGATATATTTTCTTTGTGTAATTCTTGTATTAAATTATCTCTAGGTTTTATTATCTCATTTTCTATTTTCTCATCACGATTAAGCATAACCTTTTTAATATCTCTAATATTAGGTGTTTCTGGTAAATCTAATGTTATATTTTCTAGTACATTTTTGGTATTTTCAAAATTAGTTATTTGCTTAAACTCTTGCACAGAATAATGTTCTCTATTGGTTACTTCAACTAATTCTCCTCTTTCCAGTTTAAAACCTTTTTCAGAGATATGCTTAAAATAAGCATTTTGTAAATCTCTATAACTGTTTTTACCTCTCCAAAAATCTCTACAACATACTTTATCAATTTTATTTCCTTGTTTATCTGTTGCATGAACTACTGGAATAAATAACAAATGAATATGTGGTGTATCTTCGTCCATATGAACTACTGCTGAAATTATATTTTGCTCTCCTAAATTTTTGTATTTACAGATGAAATCATAACTTTCTTTAAAATATCTTTTACTTTCTTCGTAACCTATTTCATCAAAAAATTTCTGGTCAGATGTAAATACCATTTCACATATTATATTACTATTACTTCTTATTTGACCTTTTAAATCATATTTTTCTTTTATTCTATCAAACTCTTTTATATAACTTAATTCATTTTTCCTTAAATAATAATTTAATTCTGTTTTACTGCTATCTATATTTTTATTTGAATGATTTTTTGTTTTTCTTTCATTATGCTTATATGCTCCCATAGCTTGTGCTCTAGTTAGTTTTTCATTTCTAATTATAGCATAGCTCATATATTCTTCTTTGCTCCTTCTCAAATCTGCGAGATAAGATATTCTTGTCTAACACACTAGACAAGTTTTTTTCAAAACTTATCTAATGTGCTCTGCGAGGCTTACCTAAAAATTGCATAATGCACTTTTTAGGCGATAATTTATAATGAACTTGTCATTATAAATTATCGTGAAGTTGCAATACTATAGCATATCTTTGCAACTTCATATTAGAGCAAATTCTTAAGAAGATGCTACTGCATTTTCATAAGAGAAATTAGCATATAAGCTGTCGAAAAATCCATCTGGATATTTTCTTTCATATTCACGAGTAGAAACAGCAGTTTTATTTTGTAATTTTATATTGCTATTTCCTAAATTATTATATAGACAAATCATTAAATAATTAGTCATATTTTTAATATTGTTACTATTTTTCACAATATCTAATAATTGAATTAAGTTATTTTTATTTATTAAAGGTAGCTTAGATAATATTTTGGAATTAGTAATTACTACACTACCAACTTTTAAACTATCAGCATAATATAATCTTTCTATTACATCTTCTAATATAATTTGTTCATCTTTTGTAAATTCATTTAGTTCAGATTTTTCTTTTATATCCATTAATACAATACATTCTTTGTTACTTTTAGGATTGATAGAATCAGTATTGATTATATTAGTTTTGATATTATTAGGATTGATTGTGGGTAAAATTTCCGTATCAGGAGTTGTATTTTTTACTTCTCCAGAACCGTAACTTTTACTGTTCAAGACTTGTAAATTTTTCTGTTCAATATCAGCAATTATTTCTTCATGTTGAATTTTACCAACATAAATCAAATTAGGTTTTCCTAAACCTTGTCTTTTTTCTGCTATTAAATTTACTTCCAATAGTTGTTTAAATGCTTTTGTAACTGTTTTTTCAGATAAGCAAAGTTTATCTTGTACTTCTTCTCTTGTAAATATTAGATAAACTCGACCATATTCATCAAACCAATGATTCTTTTGTGATAGAGATAATCTGTCAAGTAAAAAAGCATATAATATTTTACTATCTGAATTTAACTTTTCTTTATATAAGCTATTAACAAATAGTTCTTGTGGTATTTGATAATAACTATTTTCTAATATTTCATTATTTTTATAATAATCTATTTCTTTCATCTTTGTTCCTTTCCAAGATGAAAGAGCATTTTAAAGTTCCATATAGTTTTTTAGAACTTTTTAAAACATTTTTTATTGCCTTAAAAATTTTTTAAAACATAAATTTTAGAACTATTTTAAAACTTTTTATAGAATTTTTGAGAAGTGCATAGAAAAAGAGTATTAACCAAAATCCATTGATTAATACCCTTTCAAACTTTTAAAGTTTTCTGCAATTCTCTAAAAATTGCTATCGTATGGTCGAGGCGAGTTGCTATCGCCTCGCACTATTTTCTTTGATATTTAGCACTTTTTTGTGTTTATTTTTAATATTGCGGAACAATTTTGCGGAAATTTTAGCTATTTTAATTTTCTAAAATTCTACAAAGTTCCAATAACTTTTCTTTAGTTTTTTAAGCTACTTGTGTTTCTGGCAACACAACTCCAAATATATTTTTATCTACTAAATATTGTATTGCATTATCAGTTTCTTTTTCAATAAATTCAGTATCTACATCAATATAATATTTCATTGTTGTTTCTATCTCTTCATGACCTAATATTTGTTTTAATACAACTGGAGCAATTTTTGCCTCTGCACATCTTGTTGCAAAAGTTCCTCTTAACATATGTGTATGAACATCCGTATTTTTCTCTATTTTGCCTTTTTTATTTACATCTTCATAAACTCCAATATTTAACTTTATAGCTATTCTTTTTAAACAACTATTTATTGAATTTTCAAGATGCATTTTACCATTACTTTGGCAAAATAATAAATGTTCTTTATTCTTCACTTTGTATTCAAGAGATTTTTCTATTATCTTTCTACTTATATCATTTATTCTTAAAGTTCTTCTACTATTATCTGTTTTAGTTGTTTCACCTATTATTATTTTTCCGTTCAAATCCTTTGTTTGAGTTCTTCTTATATTTATTGTATTGTCACCTAAATTAATATCTTTTTCATAGTCTAAAGTTAATACTTCTCCTACTCTCATCCCTGTTGTTAATAACAATAAAAATAAATATTTATTAGGACATTTTTCATAACTTACTGAATTAAGATAATCTACTAATATTTTTTCTTCTTGAATTGTTAAGGCTTTTCTTTCTTTTGATACATACTCACTTTTAGGCTTATTCACTCTTTTATAACCAGACATAAAGTTTTCTTCAATTATTTTTTGATATTCTGCCTCTCCAAACCCCATACATAATAATTCATAAATTTGTTTAATAGTAGATTCTGAATATTTTGATAGTTTAGATAGATAATTTACAATATCTTCTCTTGTAACTTTTGCAATTGGCTTATTTGCAAATGGCTCTTTAGCTATTTGTTTCAAAGTATCTGACTTTCTTTTATGTGTTGATTGAATTATTTTATTTAATTTGTATTGTTCATCAATAAGTGGCTGTACTAAATCAACAAGTGTTTTATTGCTTTTTGTGATTATTCTTGGACCGCCATTTTTATTCAAGTCTAATTTATATTGCAAAGCATTACTTAAAGCAAGTTCTTCAGTATCTGCAACAAATGATTTTCTTATAGTTTTTCCTGTTGTTTGATCTCGACCAACTGTTAAAACTGCTTTACAAGTTTTTGAAACATAGCATTTTTCACAACCTTTGCATAATTCATATTGTTTTTCTTTTTCAATGTTCTTGTTTTGTATTTTTTTGTTAATCTCGCAATCGGCACACACATCTTTTTCTTTTTTATCTTTTATTTTTCTTGAAATGTAAGTACCTACAGTTATTCCCTTAAATTCCATAATATTGTTTCACTCCTTTTGATTAAATTTAAGGAAAACTATTGCTATATTTGGATTTTATGGTATAATTATATCAGTTAGGAAAAATTATAGCAATAGTTTTTCTTTCAGTTTTTAAATACATAGTATTATATGGAAGGTTTAAATCGGCTTATTTAAATCTTCTTTTTATCTTTAGTTTTCATTATACACTCTTCTTGTTTTAAAGTATTCTCTGAAACTCTCTTCAGAAATTTTAAAAGCTCTTCCAATTTTCACACATGGAAAATCTTTTCTATGAAATAGCTCTAAACAAGTTTTATTTCCTATTCCTAATATTTTCATTACATCTGATGTTGTAAGAAAATTACAGATTGTTTGAACATTACTTTCCATACACATTTCTCCTTCCCTTTGTAAATTTCGTAATTTATATTTTTCTAATACCCTAAGTTACATGGGCTTTTGTTAGTCGTTGATATAAAATCAAATCTCTGGAATTTCACCACTACCCTATTAAGACTAGCTACATTCATTGCGTGCGATGGTACTTTTAAACCACTCAAACTGTGACTATGTAGGAGAGCATTTCTGCTACTATCTAACAACGGAAATATTCAATTTTCAATGTACTCTTGTATAGTTTTAATAACTACATTATCAAATACTAACAAAAATTATAACATGGGGTATTGCAAATGTCAATAGTTAGTGATAAAATATTTATAGAAACATAACAAAAGTTAGGAGAATTGTTAATGGTGAATTTAGAAATACTTACAGATAACCAATTTTACATAGATAAAATATCAAAACTTAAATTAATTAGATATACATCATTTAGATATAATCAGAAACATAAGGGATATGAATTTTACAATAAACACGAAGAATTAAAGTTAGGAGTTCAACTTTGTGATTTTATAAATACAGACTTTTCTTCTTATGAGCATATGAAGAGGTTTATTGAACAATATAGTCCTTGTACTATTGCAGAATTAGGAAATATACCTATTTATAAATTTTATAAAGATTCCGATTATGATGACTTAATTAATAAACTTATAGATAAAACCTCTAAAAAGTTATCTAAAATTCAAAAGGGTTTTATAAAAGATATAGAATACATATATAACTTAAATGAATTAGAAGAATTAAACAATATGTCTCCTGCACAAAGATTGTACATATTAAGAGAAAGAGAACAAAAGGCAAAAGTATTTGAAATATATGAAGAAAGTAAAATAAATGTATGTCTTAATAATTTTGGAGATTTTACAAAATTTTCAATTACAAATGAAGAAGATGCACAAGAAATCGCAAAAGTTGTAGAAACTGAAAATTTGTTACCATATAATTATTTGTGCAAAAATATTATTCCTACATTCATTATAGAATTATTAGAATTAACAACAATAGAAAATATAGAAATAAAAAAATGCAAGAATTGTGGCAAATTCTTCGTTCCAGAAAATAGATCTGATGAATTATATTGTAGTAATATTTTTGAAAATGGAAAAACCTGTAAAGAAGTAGGTCCATTTAAAGTAAAACAAAAATTAATGGAAGAAAACAATGATTTAAAAGTATATAGAAATGTTTATCAAAAATTATTATTAAGAACAAGAAGAAATCCTATGAATGATGAATATGAAAAAGAATTTATTGAATTTAAAAAGAAAAATGCAGAGTTAAAAGAAAAGGTTAATAATGGAGAATTGACACAAGAGCAGTATATGGAATGGTTAAATAAACAATAAATTAGAAACGAAAATCTATGCAAAAAATTGTTTTTTATATTTGTACATGCTATAATGCAATAAAAAGAATACAAAAAGGAACTGATATAAATGAAAGAAATAACATATAGAATTTATGCTGATGAATCTGTAAGTGATGGTAAATATTATAGTAATTTCTATGGTCGGAGCATTAATAAATTTATCAGATATTAATTTGATTGAAAATGCACTTAATAGTAGAAAAGAAGAATTGAATTTAAATGGAGAGATAAAGTGGACTAAAGTTACAGACAATTATTTGGAAAAATATATTGAGATGATAAATTTATTCTTTGAATTTATCAAAAGTGGGAAAATAAAAGTAAGAATTATGTTTGCACAAAATGCTTTTGTTTCTGACGGTCTAACGAAAAAGCAAACAGACAATGAATATAGTATCTTATATTACTACTTTTTAAAAGATTCTTTTGGATTAAGATTTAGCAATGATACACCATTTAAAAATAAAGTAAATGTTTCTTTCTATTTAGATGATTTACCTTGTTCTGAAGAACAAAAAAATGGTCTAAAAAATAGTATGTTTAGATATAATTATGAGTTACAACAGAGTAATATTGAAATTACTGAAATAGTAGAAATAGACTCTAAAAAACACGTAATTCAACAATGTATGGACATTATATTAGGTTCTATGAATTTTAAATTAAATGACTTTGATAAAATAAAAGATGAAGCAACAGGGAAAAGGTCAAAAAGAACAGTAGCAAAGGAAAAGTTATATAAAGTCATAAATAAAAATATTAGAGATATTAGAAAAGGTTTTAATGTTGGTGTATCTACAAGTAATGATGGAGATGTAACTAATATATGGAAACATCAATATAGACATTGGAACTTTATTTCTAAATATTCTCATTTTGATAGGACACTTACTAAAAAAGGAAAAAACAAATAAAAGTAAAGCTCCATTAATCCTAGACCGCGAATAAATCGTAGCCGTTAAAACGGATTAACAGAGCTTTTTTATATAAAATATCATAAGATATTTATAAACTATTTTATGTGATTTGTGTATATATTATACATCTTTTGTTCTTTACTGTCAAACTTATTGTACTATTAAAAATTTTAAAAGTCAATAAAAAATTAAAATCATCTATAAAAATATTATTTATAAAGATGTAAGAAAGAAGCCTAACCATACATTAGTACAGTTAGGCTTAGATGTGTTTAATAGAAATGATTAAGTTTTTAAGTAATAAAAAAATTATAAGTCATATCTAAGTTTAAAATCTTTAATAAAGGACTTGTATGCAGAGTTAGGAACATCTATGTCATTATAATCATAAAATCTCTTGGAATAGATAAGTTCGCAGTTGTTCTCAGCATATAAAGAAATCATCTTATAATGTGCAAACGTAATATAGTCAGTTTTTTTCGTAGCAATAAATACATCATCTCCTACATTTAATTCTCTGATACCATCATTATATTCCAAATTATTTGAACAAACACGAATAGACATAGTATGTGTTTGAAAGTTAGAAATCAATAATTTGTTACCAATTCTATTAGCTGGAATTAGTGTTCTAACTTTAGAATTAGTATTGGATATAGTCTTAGAATTAGTAGGAGCCTTAGTTTGCTTGAAATAGTGAACCTGCACAGAGAACATTCTCGCTTTTAAAGCCATTGTCTTGTCAGAAGTTAACAGAGTAACACTTTCCTTGTGGTCTGCACAATATTTAATGATACAGTCATCAGGAGTATCAAGTGTTTCATCGATTAATACAGTTTCAAAGCTATTATGGTTTTCTGCAGCTAAAGCCAGAAGGTATCGAGCATCGTTACCATCAATGTCTTTAAAGTTTTGCATTTTTTCAAGTTCTTTAATAGTAACGCTGGTCAAAATGAGTTTGTCTTGGGTTAGACAAATTTTGGAGATATATTTTCTCAAATTTTCAATACCTGTTATAGATGCGTCTATAACAAATCCAGAGACATCATCGTCTCTGTTAGATGTTATGATTTCATTTTGTTTTGTTTCTTTAACCATTGCATCATTTTTTGCTTTTTCTTCTGCTTCTGCTTTTGCTTTTGCCTCAAGTTCTTTTTGTTTCTGCGCTTCTGCCTCAGCTTTTTCCTTGTTAACAGCTAATTGTTCTTTGATCCGTTTAAATACGATAGGATGTTTTGACAATGTTGTGTTAATCATTGCATAAGATAAGCCAGTTAAAATTTCAAGTTCCTTCATAGTTGTTGCAATCTCTGCAGCTTCTTTAAGCCTTTTACAATCATTTTCGATGTCCTTTTGAGTTCTTTTTGAATTTGCCATAATGAATTACTCCTTTGATATAGTGTTTGATACTAAAAAAGATTTTAGGTTGCTTATAATACTTAAAACTATCTCTCCTTTCTTTACTCAATATGAGTTTTTTGATTTACATAACAAAAAGTTATATGTTAATTATAGCACACAAGGCTATATTTGTAAACCTTATAAAACACACATTAAAAAAGAAAAATTTGTAGTATCACTGAATTATTTATCAGTGCTAAAAAATAGTCTAATTGTTAAAGTTTCAAAACAACCTACTTTGTTTTCTAAAGTCATGTATAAATTTTACACCATAGTTTTCTATTGAAAACTGTGGTGTATTACTCTTTTATATAGGTTTAAATTTATCTATTTCTAGCTTTTTTCTTTCTATCTTCCTTTATAAGTTCTTGTGCATTTTCTTTAGCCTTTTCCTGTTCAATATATTCTTTTCTTAATTGCTCAAATCTAATAACACATCTACCACAAATATTAGCAAAATTATTGACAGTTATCATTTTTTCAGATAGTAAATTAATTTGTGTTTTAAATTCTACTTTTGGGGTTTCATCAGTAGTTTTATTGTATTTTCTCCATAAGTTTTCTCTTTTGCTTTTAAGTTCTGGCAGTTTGCTTTCGCATGAAGATTGATAGTCCTTTATTTCCTGTATAGATTTAAAATTATTCCTAGCCAAAAAGTTTAGTTCTTCAAATATTCTAGTATTTTCTTTCTTTTGCTTAAAATATGCAGGTGTTAATTCTTTATATTCGTTTTTAGCAGGTAGTTTTCCAAATTTATATAAATAATGAACATATAATCTGTAAAAAGAACTTGTTGTTAGTAAAAATCTATTTATTTTTTGACCTTTATAAACTTTTCTATAATACTTCTTTTTAAAATTAGCAATAGGCAATTTTTCTTTGTTTTTATAATAAATTCTTTCTTTAATACTACTTAAAGAATAGTTTTCTCCAAATGCTCTTTTTAATCTTATATTTCTTGAAAAGTAGGGGGATTTTATAGTAAAGTATTTTCCTTTATCATATATTTCATAACCTTTAGCATTTAGTACAAATTTAAAGTCAGAATACTTTTTAACGGATTTTATTGCCTCATCAATATCATTTCTTATCTTTTGCATTTTTTCATTACTACGATTAAAATTATCAATTCTTTTATCTCTAAAAACTTTTTCTTGTCTAGCTTTTTCTGTTTCCACAATAGACAATCCATATTTTAAGCATAATCTATCTGAAGTGTCTTTCATTAAAGCAATTTCTTCATTACTATTATGATATTTTTTACCATCCATAAATGAAACTGAATTTAAAATCAGATGATTATGCACGTTTTCTTTATTTATGTGAGTACAAATGATTACTTGATATTTATCTCCCCATAATTCTTCAGCAAGTTCTTTTCCAATTTGATTTGCTTTTTCTGGAGTTACTTCGTTTCCTTTAAATGATTGAATTATATGATAACCCAATGTCTTATTTTCTTTATGGAAGAACTTTTTAGTGAGAAACATTTCTTCATAAGCAGTTTGTACAGAACAATTTATACTTGAAACTAAAATACCATTATCAGTTTTGTCTCCATTTTTACCATAATTGATAACTGCTTGTAAATTACTTTTGATTGTTTTTATTTTCATAACTGCCATATACTAAGCCTCCTTTTACTATTCTCTTGAATATACTTTCTTTTGAAATTCTAAAATGAACTGTGGAATGGTTTTCTTTATATATTCTAAATCTTCATCTCTAATATATCTTGCCCCATTTACTGCTCTTGCAATTTGGTTTATATTATTTGCTATACTAGAAATATCTCTTGTAAATTCTCTGATTTCTTTTGTAGGTTGTTCTTTTATTTTGTAACCCTTAATACAACTTCTTAAAAATTCGGATTCGTTCATTCCTGCCTTTTTAGATTTTTCCTTTAATAAATTTTTCTCTTGTGCATTTAAATAAATTTGTTGTTTTATAGTTCTTTCTCTCATAATTTTATTTGCTCCTTTCAAAAATTTTATAAGGGGATTGGGGAACAATTTCCCCATTAAAAATTTCAAATTTGAAATTTTGATAGTGTATTTATACGGGAGTATAAATGCGTCGCTTGCTTTTAATATTCTAACAAGTAAAATTTGATTAAAATTACCCCATTTTGTTTTAAAAACTACACAAAAAAAGAAGAAATTTCTTAAAAAATCTCTTCTTAATTTTTGTAATTTTAATCTCTTGTTATTTCGATATTTTTATTATATAAACGTGCATTTTTACAACCTAATAAAAATAATTCTTTTTCTTCAAAACTTAATATATTAATATAAATTGATACTAACTTTTGTAAAATTTTACATTCTTCCTTGCTTAGTTCTAGTTCAAGTTGTTCTTCAAAAATTAATTGCAAGTTTGGGAAATCTTTTAAAATTTTATAATATTCATCTGTCAATTTTTTATATTCTAAATCTTTGCTTTTTAATTCAATTCTCATATTATCTATTAAGTCGCTAAACTCAGATAAATCTATATTATATACTTTCTTTTTTTTCATATATACCTCTTTTCTAAACATAAATTAATTCTCTAAATATAATTTCTTCCACACGATTTTTAATATTGTTCATGGAACTAACCCATTCTAATTGATTATTTGCTTTTAATTCTTCAGTTATATTTTCTTTTTCTGCAAATTGTTTCATTAGTAAATTAAATCTTTCGTTTGCAGTCTTATCTATTTCTAATAAATGACTTCTTAATTTGTTTTCAACCCACATGATTGTATATTCTATTTTTTTATGCTCTAATAAATATTTTAATCTTAGCTTTCCATATTTACCAAGTTCATTAGCTTTTACACTAGCTGAATCAATTAAATTTGGAAAATAGTAATCGCCTTTTCTTATATATTCAATTCCGTTTCTTTCATCTATAAATCTTTCTTTTAATTCAACATTTTTCATAACTTTTATTCTCCTTTTTCTAATTTCTAAACATTACAATATAAATTATCTAGTTCTTCAGGTAAATAACTTCTTTGCTCATAATTTGAATACGAATTTTTCTTGCTACTCGTATTACTATAATTATTTTTATTATATTTATTATTATTACATCGTAAATTTTCCGACTCTTGACTCGTAGATTTTCCGTTTCTTGACTCGTAAATTTTACGACTCATAATTTTTGTATTTGATATATGATTGATTTTTCCAACATATATAATATTATTTTTTCTAAATCCCTGTCTTTTTTCATATATTAGTTTAGCTTCTGTCAATTGCTTAAATGCTTTCGTAACTGTCTTATCTGATAAATTTAATTTTTCTCCTGCTTCTTTTCTTGAAAATATCAAAAATATATTTCCTTCTTCATCAATCCATTCATTCTTTAGTGAAATAGATAATCTATCAAGTAATAAGCCATACAGTAATTTACTATCTGAACTTAAATCTTTATAATATGCATTTACAAATAGTTCTTTTGGAATTTGATAGAAAACATTTTCAAGATATTCATTAGCTTTGTAAGGTATAAAATCCATAGCAATAATTCTCCTTTCAGTTTTTTATCAACAACACTGAAAGTATCTAAATATCAATAAATTTTGTTTTGCGGAAATTTGCGGAACAATTTTTAAGGTATAAAAAAGTTTTGCGGAACATTTTTCTGAACAAAATATTCAAATTTTAGAGAATTTTAAAACATTTTTTAGAATTAAAATAAAAAATACTATTCTCTAAAATCCTTAGAAAATAGTACATTTACATTCTTTTGGCTTTTCATAAATTCTTACGAATTTTACTGAAAAATAGCCATTTTTTGGTCGAGGCGACAGGGATCGAACCTGCGACCTCATGGTCCCAAACCACGCGCGCTACCAACTGCGCTACGCCTCGATATAAGTCTTTAGCAAATTAAGACCTATATATAATAACATATTTAAAACAGATTTGCAAGATTTTATCCGAATTTTTTGAACTTTTTTTCAATTCCACTTGAAAATCTAATGATTTACAGTTATAATAATATATGATAAATATTATGTGCCTGTAGTTTAGCTGGATAGAATGGCAGGCTACGAACTTGCAGATCGGGGGTTCGAATCCCTCCAGGCACACCATTGCTTAAATGGTAGTTCTCAAGCTAATTTGAGAACTCTTTTCTTTTTTTGGGGCTTTTTCTTCAAAAAATATCGTTTTACTTGTGTAGACTAACTTTCAGCATTTTTTGTTTTCCCCTGAAATTCTTCAAAATTTACTCTTTCAAATTCCTTTTTCTTTCGTTCTTCTGACACATGAATATAATAAAAATCTGTAGTTTCAAATTCGGCATGTCCCATTAATTCTCTTAAAACTTCTTTATCCATACCTTTTTTCACTCATTAAAGTTGCAAAAGAATGTCTAAATCCATAAATTGTCATGTGTTCTAGCTTATGCTTTTTAATAAATTCTGTAATCTTTTTTGTTAATCTCTCTAGAACATAAGGTGTTCCTATTGTATTTAAAAATACATATTCGTTATTATCCCATTCTTGCCCATATTGTAAATTGTTCATTTTCTCCCTTTTTTTAATAACATTTCTTTTAATATCAAAATATACATTAGTAATTAATTCTCCTAATCTTTTTCTTGCCTCTTGTTCACTTCTTGCTGTTCTTGATAATCTCGGATTTTTATCAACTCCTTCCATAATTGAATTAAGGGCTAATGTTACTCTTGCCTCATAACTATTTCCTTTTTTTCTTATTGTAACTGTTCCTTTTGGTGCTCTTTGTCTATTTATTTTTTCCATTAAATAACTCCTTCTAAATAAGTTTAAAAAATATAAATAGTTTAAGGCACAAAACTTAATATCTAAACACATCTTATCACGTTTAAAACAAGAAATCAGTCCTTTTTACTAATTATTAATAATCATAGTCGCCATACTCACCACAGTTCTCCTCAAAGCATTTTGGTAACAATTCTTTGCTAATTATTATTTTTCTTTTAAATCTAACTGCTAGAAAACCTTTTACTTTAACTAATTGCAACATCAAATTTCCACCTATACCTAACATTTCTCTTGCTTCATCTACAGTTAATCCTAATTTTGTATTTTCTTCATTTGTTGTCAATGCAGATGTCCTCCTTTCCTAATTTAGTAAGAATAAAACTTTATTCTTCTAATAAGTAAATGCCATCATTTTTTAAAAAAGGGGGAATTTTCTAAAAATTTCTTTAAATTTTTTTATTTTAAATTTCACTCTTCACTAGGTATATGTCATTCAATATCCAAAAGTCAGAAAATTTTTGAGAAATTTTTTAATTTTATTTAAATTTTAAATGAGATATTAGTATGAAATTTACTTATTTCTATATATTTTGTAAAGAAAGTATGTTATAATGCTATTAAATTTTATAGGAATAAGAGAAATTTATTTATGAAAATTGAAAATATAAAACCAGAAAGATACATAATGAAAGGTGTTTATACACCTGCTAAAAAATTGACTTAGGAGATTCTTATTTAATATATGTGCCAGGTGTTCAAGCACCAAAAGGCGAAGTTAATGAAGTTGTAACTGAAGATGTAGCAGAACAAACAAAATTGATATTTCAAGAAATAAACGATATTTTAAAACAGGCAGGAGCAACATTAGATGATGTTGTTAAAGCAGTAATTTATTTAAAAGATATAAATGATTTTGAAATTGTATCTCCAATTAGAGCAGAATACTTGAAAAATTCTATTCCTGTTTCTACAATGATAGAAGTTGGAGAATTTGTTAGAAAAGGTTCAAAGATTGAAATTGAAGTTACAGCAATTATAAACAAATAAATAGAGGTAAATTATATGTCAGCAAAGAAAATTGTTTTAGTAACAGGAGGAACAAGTGGGATTAGATTAGGAACAATAGAATACTTGTTAGAACAAGATAATTACGAAGTTATTTCTCTTTCAAGAGGAGATAAAAATCTATCTTTAGCAAAAGAAAAATTAGGTAATAATGCTAGTAAAGTTACATTTTTACAAGGAGATATTAGTAATGAAGAGGATTGCAAAAGAATATATGATGAAATAGATAAAAGGTATCATAAATTAGATGGGCTAGTAAATTCTGCTGGAATCATTAAACTTGGAGGAATTGAAGATTAAACTATTGAAAAATGGAATAATTCTATAAACATAAATTTAACAGGAATATTTTTATTGACGAAAACTCTTTTACCTCTACTAAAAAAGGAGAAAATACTTCTGTTGTTAATATATCTTCTATGTCATCAGAGAGAGCAGGAGGTTCAATAGCTTATTGTGATAGTAAAGCTGGTGTAGATATCTTTACTTCTAACTCCACAAAGTACCCTATTTCCTTTGATTCTTTATTATCTAACTTTAAATATTCTCCAATAATTTGACATATAATTATATTTAAGCCTATACGAGACTATTTATCGTTATTGATTTAGGAGGAATACAAAATGACTTATAAATATATGTATGAAACTCCAGAAAATTTTTCAAATATGATTATGAATAGTGATGGAGAATATTTAACAAGTTTATGGTTTGAAAATCCAAGAGATTCTTCTAAACACATAATAGACTGTGAAGAAAAAGATTTAGAAATATTTAGGGAAGCAAGCAAATGGCTTGATATTTATTTTACTGGTAAAAACCCTGATTTTACACCAAAATATAAAATAAAAAACTTAACACCTTTTAGACAAGAAGTAATTGATATAATGAACTCTATTGAATATGGAAAAGTTGTAACCTATAACGATATATCAAAAATAATTGCTAAAAAAAGAGGATTAAAAAGAATGTCATCACAAGCTGTTGGAGGAGCAGTAGGTTGGAATCCTATTTGTATTATCATTCCTTGTCATAGAGTAGTTGGAAAAAATGGAAGTCTAACTGGATATGGTGGAGGAATAAAAAACAAAGTAGAACTATTAAAACTAGAACGAAACGATATGAGCAAATATTTTGTTCCAAAACGAGGTACAGCATTATGATAAGGTGTAAATGGTGTAATTTAAAAAATCAAAAATACGTAGAATATCACGATAAAGAATGGGGAGTGCCAGTATATAATGATAAACATTTATACGAAATGATAATTTTGGAATCTTTCCAAGCAGGTTTATCTTGGGAATGTGTTTTAAATAAAAGGGAAGATTTTAGAAAAGCATTTGATAATTTTGAGATAGATAAAGTATGCAAGTATGATGATAAAAAAATACAAGAATTGTTGAAAAACGAAAACATCATAAGAAACAAATTAAAAATAAATGCAGCTATTAATAATAGTAAAATATTTAAAGAAATACAAAAAGAATATAAAACATTTTCTAATTATATCTGGAACTTTACAGATAACAAAATAATCTATGAAATAGACAAAACAAGTTCAGAGTTATCAGACACAATTTCAAAGGATTTACAAAAAAGAGGAATGAAGTTTGTAGGAACAACAATTATATATTCTTATTTACAAGCAATAGGTGTAATTTATTCCCACGAAAAAGAATGTTTTTTGTATAAACCATGTTAAAACATAACTAGAACCTAAATTATTAAATTTTTTATCTAATAATTTAGGTTCACTTTATTATTTAGTAGATTCTTTTTGCTTTCCATCTTTTTTATTATCTAAAATTATTTCTTCCTTTTTACTGTCTTCATCTTCTTGCTTTTTTATAGAATCCATAATCATAATAAATTTAACATTTCCATCATTTTCGCCATTTAACATAGTAAAATTATTATATTGTTTTGATAATTCTTTCAATTTTTCAATTCTATCTGTCACATCTTTTAAATCTCCATTAATATAATTACAGATTTTCTTAATTCCTTCCTCATTAAAAGTTTTTATACCATCAACTAATGTTTTAGCACCTGCATTCAATTCATCTGCTCCACTTTCTAAAGAATTTGTACCTTCATTTAAAGTACACAACCCATTAGTTAATTGATTTACTCCATTTTGTAAAGTTTGCATTTGTTCTATTACTTTGTTTTGAGCTTGTGATTTTACTTCATTAGCTACTTGCTTTGCAGTTGTCGTTGCCGTTATTTGTGCTATTTGACCTGCTACATTTTGAGCAACCAATTGTGCTACATCATTTGCCATAGAACCTACCACCTCTTCTGCTACAGTTTGTGCTGTCTTATTGGCCACTTGTTTTGCTGTTTCTTTAGCTGTTGACTCTGCTGCTGATATTGCTGAAGATTTAGCAAACTGCAAAACAACTGCCTTTTCTGCTTCTGATAAAGCTTTATAAGTGTCATTTAATTTTAAACTTGCTTCTACATTTTTAGCTATTTCTTGCTTTTCTGCTTGTGTCAACGTTAAATTTTCTACTTTACTTTCTGCTTTTTGCCCAATAGCTGCCTTTTGGCTTTGTATGCTTTGTACAGCCGAATTTTGTGCTTGACTTCCTATTTGAGCTTTTTGAGTATCTGATAAATTTGCTGATTGCTTTGCTTGCTCCCCTATTGCATTTAACATTTTTGAATCTAAAGCCTCACTTTTATCATTAGCTAACTGTTTTGTTGCCTTAGAAATCTCTGTCTCAATCTGTTTTGCTCCCTTGTAAGCTACATTAGAACCTTCCTTTAATTCTGTAGTTCCTAAAGCTAATTGATTTGTTCCTTTAGCTAAATTCACACTTCCCTCTTGAATTTGATTACTTGCATCTTCTAATGTATTTACCTGATTATATATTTCATCTAACTTATCTAAAAACTCGAAATCATTTTCTTCTATCACCTTTGGAGTAACAAAAGTAATAATACTTCCTAACTCAAAATCACTTGCATCCATAGTAATTTCAATACTACTTGGTATTTCTAATTCATCTTTATTAATACCTAAACTTTCCTTTAATCCTGGCATAGCAATACCTATAACAAAAGTTTTACTTCCATCATTAATTACTTTTCCATTTGATATTTCTATATTCTTGTTAGTATCATTTTGCAAAATACTTCCACAAACAGCAACAAAAGGCGTATATAACTTTTGTTCTTTTCCTTCTATATTTACAATATGTTCTTCCTTATTAATATATTCTACTGTTACCTTTACATGCCCTGTCTTACCTAAAATTTCATCTGGTGTTACCTCATTTCCATCTAATTCATATTTTACTTTACACTCAATTGGTAAATCTTTTTGGCTTTCTCCCTGATAATAAATATCCTTTTCATCTGCCTTCCATACTAAAGAATCTCCATCTTGAGTGAACTTCTCTTCTCCATTTGTATTTTCTATATTTAACAAATCCGTTATATCATTAATTACTTTTAACTTCTCGCTATTTTCAATTTGCGTACTTACTATAGTTCTGTAATTCTGTCCTTTGCTATTCATCTTTGAATATACAGTTTCATCTTTCATATAAGCAAACACTGGTAACGTATAAGCACACATAGTGCACAACAAAGTACTTGCTACAATTTTACTTCTTATTTTTCTATTCATTTATATCCTTCCTTTCTCTTTTTCTATCAAATAGAATTAAAAACGTTGGCAATACAGTAATTACTGTTATCATACTAATAATAGCTCCTCTTGACATCAAAGTACATAATGACCCTATCATTTCTATTTTTGAATAAACTCCTACACCAAATGTTGCTCCAAAGAAACATAAACCACTTACCACAATTGAGCTAATAGAACTTCCTAAAGCCTCTGCTACGGCTTGCTTTTTATCTTTTCCTTCTTTTCGATTGGTTTTATATTTTGTAGTAATTAGTATAGCATAATCGATTGTTGCACCTAATTGAATAGTTCCTATTACAATTGAAGCTACAAATGGCAAAGTTGTGTTTGTATAAAATGGTATTCCCATATTAATAAATATAGCAAATTCAATTACTATTATTAGAATAATTGGTAAAGAAACAGATTTTAATACAATTATCATAATTATAAAAATGACTGCTATAGATACAATATTTACACTATTAAAGTCATGGTCACTAATTTCTACTAAGTCTTTCATTAATGGTCCTTCTCCTGCTAAAATAGCGCTTTGGTCATATTTTTTTACAATTTCATTTATGTGTGTGATTTGCTGATTTAATTGGTCAGTAGCCATTTCGTATTTAGAATTTATGATTATCATTTGATATTTATCATTTTCAAACACACCTGTAATATCATCTGATAGCACACTTTCTGGCAGTACCCCTGCTATTTTAGAATATCCTAAAGTCCATTCTATTCCATCTACTTCCTCTATTTTTTCTAACATTTCTTTTACCTGATAATCAGGAACATCTTTATCTACTAGCAATACCTCTGCTGATACAATATTAAATTTACTTTTAAGCATATTATTTGCTTCAACACTTTTTAACGTTTCTGGTAAAGATTTATCTAAGTTGTAATATACCTTTGTATTAGTATAACCATAAAACGCAATCGGCAAAATAATAATAAATATTATAATAATTGCTTTATAGTGTTTTATAGTAAAATTTTTGATTCCTGTAAATTTAGGCATAATTTCTTTATGACTAGTTTTTTCGATTAGTCTATCAAAAGTTAATAACATAGATGGCAATACTGTTATGACACACACTACTCCAAATAAAACTCCTTTTGCCATAACAATTCCAATATCTTTTCCAAGTGTTAAGTTCATACTACATAATGCTAAAAATCCTGCAATTGTTGTTAATGAACTTCCAACTACAGATACCATAGTTTGACCAATAGCATGTGCCATAGCTTCGTTTTTATTTGAATAATTTTTTTGTTCTGCTTTGTAACTATGATATAAGAATATAGCAAAATCCATTGTTACCCCTAATTGAAGTACTGCGCTGATTGCTTTTGTGATATATGATATTTGTCCCATAAAGATATTAGTTCCCATATTGTAAAGTATAGCAATTCCTATGTTTAATAGTAAAATAACTGGTGCTACATAAGAATCTAAAGCAATTTGTAAAATGATAATACATAATATAACTGCTATTATTACATAGATAGCAATTTCAGAATTAGCTAAATCTCTCGTATCTAAGATAGTTGCAGACATACCACTAATTTTGCATTGTTCATTTGTGATTTCTCTTAGTTTTTCTATTGTTTGCATAGTAGTGTCTGACGATATACTCTCTTTAAAAGTTGCAAGTATTACTGTATCTCCATCTTTGTAAATTTTATCTTTTACTTCATCTAGCAACATTTCAGTAGGAATACTTGTTCCTACAACATCTGCAATTCCAATTACCTTTTCTACATTTTCAATTTGCCTTATTTCATTTTCTAGCTTTTCTATATCTTTTGTTTTCATGTTTTCTAATACAATCATAGAAAATGCTCCCATGCCAAAGTCTTTTGATAAAATATTTTCACCTTTGATTGTTTCAATATCTTCTGGTAAATACACTAAAATGTCATAGTTTATTCTTGTTAGCTTCATTCCTATCAATGAAGGTATTAATAACAATAATGCTGTGATTAATATGGCTTTCCTATGTTTGCATACAAATTCTCCTATTTTAAGCTGAAACATTTTTCTCTCCTTTCTTGTTGTAAAATGACTGTTAGTCACTTTTAGTATTATATTACTTTTCTGACCATTGGTCAATACTTTTTATAATAATATTAAAATTAGTTATGGCTAAATTGGGACAGGCACACTTTAGCCATTAGTGTTTTAACTATCTACAACCCTTGATTTGTAAGTGAAGTATATCTAATAAATAGACAAATGATTTATATAAAATATTTATTCAAAATTCGAATGCAACTGAAAATATTTAG
>CANPAC010000014.1 GCA_947571975.1 uncultured Clostridium sp.
TTATTAATTTCTGTCATATCTTTTTAACCTCCTTTAGTGCTAATTCTAAAGCTTTCATATTTCCATCAATTACTTCAGGTTTTTTAGCAAATTTATGCTTAAATGAACCTTTCATATCTTCTAATAAAGCTTCATCTGTCATGATTCCACTAACTTTTACAATAGCAGCAAGCATAGGGGTATTAGGGAAATATTTTCCTAAAGCTTCTTCTGATATTTTTCTTGCATCAATAGTATAAATGTTACCATTGTATCCTTTTAAAGCAGATTTTAAGTAATCAGCAGATTTTGTTGTATTGATGACAATAGCACCTGTTTCTTTTAGACCAGCTGTTACATCAACACATTCTAACAAAGTATCATCAACAACAACTACATAATCAGGTTCATAAATATTACTGTGAATAGTAATAGGATTGCTGCTAATACGGTTGTATGCTGTAATTGGTGCTCCCATTCTTTCAGGTCCATATTCAGGAAAACCTTGAATGTATTTTCCGGTGTTGAAGGCAGCGTCTGCTAATAATAGTGATGCTGTTTTAGCACCTTGACCGCCTCTACCATGCCATCTTATTTCTATTAAGTTATCCATTGTTTAATAGCCTCCTTTTCGTTTATTTTATGCCTTTAGTATATGACTAAATGTATTTAATGTCAAGAATAAAAAATTAATCTTTACAAATTCAAATTTTCTGATATAATAGTATCAAGAGAAAAAAAGAAAGGGGAAATTTTTTATGAAAAAAGGAACAATAATAGGAATTATTGTAGGAGTTGTTGTATTAGTTCTTATAGCCGCAGGAGTAGTAGGATATCTATTTTTCAATGATGTAACACAAAAAGCAAAAATATTAGAAACATTTGCAGAAATAGAAGAATTAACAAAATCAGGAGATTTTGAAATAGAACAATTAGACGAAAAAACAAACAACATAGTAACAAATGGAAAATATGCTAAAGTAGAAAAAGCCGCTAAAAACTATGCACATGATTTATTCCATACAGCTTTTGAAATAAAAGATATGCTAGAAGACGAGCAAATGGCTAAATTATTAACTGCAAACAACTATGAAGAAGACGGACCTGAATTTGTAGAAACCAAAAAATATTTAAGTGAAACAAAACAAGCGCTAGAAGACAAAAAGACACAAATGTTAGGTTATTTAGAAGAAAGCAAAATCAACTCTTACATCGAAAGTGAAACATCAGACGGATACAGTGTAGAACTATATAGACAACTACTTTCAGAAGATATTAGCATGCCAGAATCAGAGAAAAAACAATTAGAAAAATCTATAGACAAAGTAGTATCTATGTTAGAAATTGAGGAAGAAGTAATTGATTTCTTAATTGAAAACAAAGATAAGTGGCAAATACAAGGAGAGCAAATAGTATTTAATTCAAATAGCTTAGTAATAAAATACAATTCATTTTTAACTAAATTAAGAATATTATAATAAAAAATGACACATAATTTATAAAAGAATAAGGTTTGAAGAATAATTATAAAATATAATTATTTTTCAAACTTAATTATTTATATAGGAAGGAACTGAAGCAACAATGAAAGATATAGAAATAACAGAAAGCATAATATATATTGGAGCAGATGACAAAGACATTAGACTATTTGAAGCACAATATGAAGTACCAAATGGAATGGCATATAACTCATATCTAATAAAAGATGAAAAAAATGTTGTATTTGATACAATCGATAAAAAAGTTACAAATGTGTGGTTAGACAATTTAGAAAAAGCTTTAAATGGAGAAAAAGTAGATTATCTAGTAGTATCACATTTAGAGCCAGACCATGCTTATAACATTGGATTGCTAGCAAAAAAATATCCAGAAATGAAAATTGTAGGAAACAATATGACATTTACTATGCTGCCTAACTTCTTTGACATAGACTTAACAGATAGAAAGATAGTTGTAAAAGAAGGAGACACATTAAACATAGGAAAACATACATTACAGTTCTTTATGGCACCAATGGTACATTGGCCAGAGGTAATGGTTACTTATGAACAAACAGAAAAAGTATTATTTACAGCAGATGGATTTGGAAAGTTTGGAACACTGGATACAGATGAAGATTGGGATTGCGAAGCTCGTAGATATTACTTTGGAATTGTTGGAAAATATGGTACACAGGTACAAGCTTTACTAAAAAAAGCTGAAACTTTGGATATTAAAATGATTTGTCCTTTACATGGACCTATTTTAAAAGAAAATTTAGGTCATTATATTGAAAAATATAATATTTGGAGCAGTTACAAACCAGAAAATGATGGAGTATTAATTGCATGTGCTTCTATTTATGGAAATACTTTAGAGGCAGCTCAGAAATTGAAAGAAATATTAGAAGAAAAAGGAATAAAAAAAGTAGTTTTGACAGACTTAGTAAGAGATGACATGGCAGAAGCAGTAGAAGATGCCTTTCGATATGATAAGGTTGTATTAGCAGCATCTAGCTATAATGCAGGTGTATTTGTACCAATGGAACAGTTTTTACATAAATTAAAAGCAAGAAATTATCAAAATAGGAAAATTGCTATCATAGAAAATGGGTCTTGGGCACCATCAGCAGGAAAGACTATTAAAGAGCTATTGCAAGAAATGAAAGATATAACTATAGTAGAACCATCAATTACTATAAAATCAACAATGAAGAAAGAAAACATTGATCAAATGTCAAAATTAGCAGATGATTTGTTAGGAGGTGAATAGAAATGAAATATAAATGTACAGTATGTGGATATATTTATGATGATGAGAAAGAAAGCGTAAAATTTGAAGAATTACCAGATGATTGGACATGTCCTTTATGTGGAGTTAGTAAAGACCTATTTGAAAAAGTAGAAGACTAAGAAAGAACAAAAGAGGCATAATTAATATTGAAAAGGAAGAACTAGTCTTCCTTTTTCTTTTTTTTAGATTTATTATTTTTTGAATTTTTATCACACTCTTTAGGAATTATAATGCTAGTAGGTTTTTCTTTAGTAGATTTAGGTTTAGCAGCATTTAAGTGGTCATATACTGGTGAAATATCTAAGTTTGAGCCATCACCAGAAACTACTTCTAGATTCTTTTTTTCTTCCATAAAAAATTCCATTCCTTTCTTGATTTGCTTGATTTAAGTACATATAGTAATGAAAAATTTTGATTCTTTTTAAAACTAAAATCTTCCGTTAAATTTATTAAAAATATATTATCATATTCTAAAAAAAAGTGCAAGTATGAATTTTGTGAAAAAGGAAACGTCCCCAAATTAGTTGACAGATTCACGTTTTTCTGGCATAATATACATTATATATAAACTAAAAAGAGAATTAAAGAAAAACTTTTCTAACTTAGCTTATGCTTGTTAGAGGAAGGAATGATAGTAAAATGGAAATAAATCAATTAAAATCAATGATAGAAGCTATTTTATTTGCAGCAGGAAGACCAGTTTCTAAAAAAGAGTTTGTGTTAAGCTTAGAAATTTCAGAAGAAGACATTGAAACTATAATAGCAAGCATGCAAGAAGAATACAAACAACAATCAAGAGGAATTGAGATTATAAAAATAGAAGAAAATTATCAATTATGTACTAAAAAAGAATTGCATGATTATATTTACCCTATATTAGATAAAAGAAATAAACCTAATTTATCAAACGCAGCGTTAGAAACATTAGCTATTATTGCATATAATCCTAAAATAAGTAGAGCAGAAATAGAGGCAATTAGAGGTGTATCAGCAGACGCATGTGTATATAAATTGTTAGAATATGGTTTAGTAGAAGAAGCGGGGAAAATTGATTTACCAGGAAAGCCAATGTCATATAAAACAACAAGTGAATTTTTAAGAATGTTTGGTTATAGCTCTTTAGAAGAATTACCAGAACTACCAAAATATCGTTTAGACGAAAATAAACAAATTGTAATAGATGAATTAGAGGTTCCTATGCCCGAAAGGGAAGAAGTAAGTGATGAAAAAAGTGAATAAATATATTTTAAATTTAAAAGGAAGGAAGAAAATAAATGAGTAATAAAAAGGAATTTGTAAAAGATATTACAAATATTGACGAAAACTTTGCACAATGGTATACAGACATTGTATTAAAAGCTGAATTAGCAGACTACACAGAAACAAAAGGATTTATATCAATTAGACCTTATGGATATGCTATTTGGGAGAATATACAAAATTATGCTGATAATGCATTTAAAAGACATGGAGTTAAAAATGTATCAATGCCAGTTTTAATTCCAGAAAATTTATTAAACAAGGAAAAGGAGCATGTTGAAGGATTTGCGCCAGAAGTAGCCTGGGTTACAATGGGTGGAGGAGAAGAATTAGAAGAAAGATTATGTATAAGACCAACATCAGAAACTATTTTTTCAACAATGTATTCAAAATGGCTAAATTCATGGAGAGACTTACCATTTTTATACAATCAATGGTGTAGTGTGTTAAGATGGGAAAAAGAAACAAGACCATTTTTACGTTCAAGGGAATTCTTATGGCAGGAAGGACATACAATTCATGAAACAGCAGAAGAAGCTAAGAAATTCACATTAGAAATGTTAGAAGTATATGCTGATATAATAGAAAATTTATTAGCAATTCCTGTATTAAAAGGAGAAAAAACTAAAAAGGAACAATTTGCAGGAGCTGAAAACACTTATACAGTAGAAACTTTAATGCGAGATGGTAGAGCATTACAAGGAGGAACATCACATTATTTTGGACAAAACTTTACAAAACCATTTGATGTAAAGTTCCAAAATAGAAATGGAGAACAAGAATATGGATATCAAACATCTTGGGGAATTAGTACAAGATTGATTGGAGCAGTTATTATGGCACATGGAGATGACAGAGGTTTAAAATTGCCACCTTATGTTGCACCAATTCAAGTAGTTATTGTACCAATTGCACAACAAAAAGAAGGTGTAATTGATGAGGCAGAAAAAGTAAAAAGTGTGTTATCACAAAAATTTAGAGTAAAACTAGATGATAGAGATAATTATACAGTAGGATATAAATTTAATGATTGGGAAATGAAAGGTGTACCAGTAAGAATTGAAATGGGACCAAAAGAAATAGAAAAAGGGGAAGTCGTAGTAACAAGAAGAGATACATTTGAAAAAATTTCAGTTAAAATAGAAGAAATAGAAGTGACAATAGAAAAATTGCTAAAAGATATTCATAAATCTATGTATGAAACCTGTAAAAAGAGAAAAGAAGAAAAAACTACAGTAGCATTAAATTTGGAGGAATTAGAGAAAAATTTGAACGAAAATCAAGGATATGTAAAAACAATGTGGTGTGGTTCTAGAGAATGTGAAGATAAGGTAAAAGAAGTAACAGGGGCACCATCAAGATGTATTCCATTTGAGCAAGAACATATATCTGATACTTGTGTATGTTGCGGAAAGAAGGCCGATAAAATGGTAGTATGGGGAAGACAATATTAGTCTTCTCTTTTTTTGTTCACTAAAAAAACACAAATAAAATATTATTTCATAACAATAAAACGATAACATCATACATATATTGTAAAGAGAGGTGCTGATTTTTAAGTGAAATCAAAAAAGAAAAACAATAAATTAATAAAAATAGAAAATTTTATAGATTATAACAAAAACTTAGAAATAGAGGATGAGACATTTAAAAAATTGATGTTTATTTATTCAGTAGCAATTAAAGAATTAAAAAATAAAATAGAAATACTAAAAGATGAATTTAAAATATTTTATAAATATGATTTAATAGACCATATTGATGCAAGAATAAAGACACCAGAAAGTATTATCAATAAAATGAAACAAAGAGGAATACCACTTTATTATAAAAATATGATTGAAAATATAAATGATATTGCAGGAATTAGGATAGTATGTCCTTTAAAGAAAGATGTTTTTTCTAGTAGGGATTTAATAGAAAGATTGCCTGGTGTTACTATTTTAAAGGAAAAAGATTATATAACAAATCCTAAAAAAAGTGGATATTCTAGTTATCACTTGATTGTAGAAGTTCCTGTTACATTATCAAAACAAAATATATATGTAAAAGTAGAAATTCAAATCAGAACGGTTGCTATGGATTTTTGGGCTACTCTAGAACATAAAGTTAAGTATAAGCCAGAGGAGAAAATTAGCAAACAAGAGTCAAAAGAATGGGTAAATTGTGCAAAAATTATAAATAAGCTAGATAATAAAATGATGTTATTAAATTGAAACCATAAAAACCTTGATTTTTTGTGTTATTTAAGATATAATTTGAGCTAGAAAATAAAAGCAAGAAGGAGAAAATTATGAAAGCACTTGAAATCAGAAATAAATATTTAAATTTTTTTAAAAACCATGGGCATACAATTATACCATCAGCGCCATTAATACCAGAAAATGACCCATCTGTATTATTTACAACAGCAGGAATGCAACCATTAGTACCATATTTATTAGGAGAAAAACATCCAGAAGGAACTCGCCTAACAGATTACCAAAAATGTGTTAGAACAAATGACATAGAAGAAGTAGGAGACAACCGTCATTTAACATACTTTGAAATGCTAGGGAACTGGTCATTAGGAGACTATTTTAAAGAAGAATCTATTAGTATGAGCTATGAATTTTTAACAAAAGAATTAGGAATACCATCAGAAAAACTATCAGTAACATGTTTCGCAGGAGATGAAGACTGCCAAAAAGATACAGTATCAGCAGAGGTTTGGAAAAAAGCTGGAATTCCAGAAGAAAGAATTTATTTTTATGGAAAAGATGATAACTGGTGGATAGCAGGAGAAGAAGGTCCATGTGGACCAGACACAGAAATGTTTTATGACACAGGAAAACCAGCATGTTCAGCAGAATGCCAACCATCATGTGATTGTGGTAAATATGTCGAAATATGGAATAACGTATTTATGGAATATTTTAAAGACAAAAATGGTTACTCAAAATTAGAAAAGAAAAACGTAGACACAGGACTAGGGCTAGAAAGAATGACAATGTTATTACAAGGAAAAGAAACACCATTTGATACAGAACTGTTCTTACCTATTATGCAAAAATTAGAAGAATTACAAAAATTAGATTCTATAGAAAGTAGAAGAATTATTGCAGAACACTTACGTTCTAGTATGATGATAATTTCTGATGGTGGAAGGCCAAGCAATTTAGATAGAGGATATGTTTTAAGAAGATTAATTAGAAGAATGATAAGACACTTAAATAAACTTCAAATTAATTTAGACGAACTTTCCACATTAATAGAAATAAATGTGGAAAATCTAAAAGAAATGTATCCAGATTTAGAAAAAAATAAAGAAGTAATAAAAAATGTGATATTAGAAGAAAAAGATAAATTTGTAAAAACATTAACACATGGAGAAAGAGAATTCGAAAAAGAGATAAAGAAATTAGAAGAAACAGGAAGCAAAAAGATTGCAGGAGAGATTGTATTTAAATTGTACGACACATATGGTTTCCCACCAGAAGTGACTAAAGAATTAGCTAAAGAAAACGGCTATGAGATAGATTTAGCAGAATTTGACGAATTTTTTAAAAAGCACCAAGAGAAATCAAGAACAGGAGCAGAACAAAAATTTAAAGGTGGACTAGCTGAAACAACAGAAGAAACAATCGCTTATCATACAGCAACACATCTATTAAATGCAGCAATTAAACAAGTAATAGGAAAAGACGCTCATCAAAGGGGTTCTAATATAACAGTAGATAGAATGAGATTTGACTTTAATTGTGACCATAAATTAACAGAGGAAGAAAAAAAGACAATTGAAGATTTAGTTAATCAATGGATACAAGAAGGATTAGAAGTAACAAAACAAGAAATGAAAAAAGAAGAAGCAATTCAATCTGGTGCAGAATGTATGTTTATTGAAAAATATCCAGATATTGTAACAGTATATAGTATAGGAAATGTATCAAAAGAACTATGTGGAGGTCCTCATGTAAAAAATACCAAAGAATTAGGAACATTCAAAATAAAAAAAGAAGAATCTAGCTCATCAGGAATTAGAAGAATTAAAGCAGTTTTAATTAAAAATTAGAACTAGGCAATTATGGACGTTTCTTAAAATCCCTCTTTTAGGGACAAGGAAACATCCCTTAAAATAAGAAATGGATAAAGGACTTTTCCTCAATTACTCTAGAAAGAAAGGAAAGAGAAAAATGGAAGATTGTTTATTTTGTAAAATAATAAAAGGTGAAATACCTGCAAATAAAGTCTATGAAGATGAAGAAATATTAGCATTTTATGATATTAATCCAGCAGCCCCAATACATATTTTAGTAATACCTAAAAAACATATTACATCATTAGCACACATGCAAAAAGAAGACGAAGCATTAGTAGGAAAAATCTATGGAGTGATTAATGAAATTGCAAATAACCAAGGATTTAAGCAAGATGGATATCGTGTTATTGTTAATTGTGGTAAAAATGGAGGGCAAGAAGTAATGCATTTACATTTTCACATATTAGCTGGAAAACAGTTTGGAGAAAAAATTGTTTAAAATGTATATCCTTTTATCGAAATATGTGATATAATAAAAGAAGATAGGAAAATACGGAGGTAAAAGATATGTTTGAGAGTAAATATAGTAAAGTACTAACAGTAATATTAATCATTGTAATTATTGCAATTATTGGATTATTAGGATTTTTAGGTTATGAATATTACCAAAATTATGTTGTAACAAAAGATACATCAGATTTTGTTGATAATTTCCAAGGAGATGTAACAGACGGAACACCTGATGAAAATGGAGAAGTAGGAGATTTAGATAATACTACAAATCCATTTGATCAAATAAAAGATGCAGAAACTGGTTCTGTATCTAAAAAGAGAACTTATAAAGGATATGGCGTTCTAGGAACAATGGAAATACCAGCAACTAATTTTAAATATCCAGTATTAGAAAAAGTAACAAAAAAATCAATTGAAACAGCAGTAGCATTTTTATATGGAAGCGGATTAAATCAACCTGGAAATAGTGTAATTATTGGGCACAACTATAGAAATGGATTATTTTTCTCTAATAACAAAAAACTAAATATTGGAGACAAAATATTTATAACAGATTTAGAAGGAAACAAATTAACATATACAATTTATAATAAATTTGAAACAACTCCAGAAGATACATCATTCTATCAAAGAGACACAGGCGGAAAACCAGAAGTAACACTATCAACTTGTACAGACGATAGTAGTGCAAGATTAATTATATGTGCAAGAGTAGAATAATTAATAATCAAACTGAAAAATAAAAATAAAGTGAAAGGAATTTTAAAAATTCCTTTCTTTTTTTTATAAAATTGTATATAATAATAAAAATAAAGACAGAAGGGGTGGCAAAATGGATAAAAAGCAAGCTAAAGAAAGAATTGAGAACTTAAGAAGTCAAGTAGAATATCATGCAAAAAAATATTATGATGATGACAAGCCAGAAATATCAGATTTTGAATATGATATGTTAATGGTAGAATTAAGGAATCTAGAAAAAGAATTTCCTGAATTTCAATCTAAAGACTCATTGACTCAAAAAGTAGGAGGAACAGTAAAAGAAGGATTTAAAAAAGTAACACATGAGGTACCATTGCAAAGTTTGCAGGATGTATTTAGCATAGAAGAAGTTAAAGAATATGTTGAAAAAATAGAAGAAAAAGCAAAAGAAAATGATATTAAAAATGTAACATATGTTGTAGAAACTAAAATAGATGGATTGTCAGCAGCTTTAGAATACAAAAATGGAGAATTAATAAGAGGAGCAACAAGAGGAAATGGTGTTGTAGGAGAAGATGTTACAGAGAACTTAAAAACAGTAAAAACAATTCCAAGAAAGCTAAAAGATTCAATCAATATAACAGTAAGAGGAGAAGTTTTTATTAGTAAAAAAGACTTCGAAAAAATGAATCAAGAAAGAGAAGAGAATGAGGAAGAATTATTTGCAAATAGTAGAAATGCAGCAGCAGGATCATTAAGACAGCTAGATAGCAAAGTTACAGAAAAAAGGCCATTAGATATTTATATTTTTAATGTACAAAAAATAGAAGGAAAGCAATTTAATTCACACTATGAAGAATTAGAATATCTTGAAAAATTAGGATTTAACGTAAATCCTGTACGAATTTATTGTAAAGACATAGAAGAAATTGAAAAAGCAATTCACCAAATAGGAGAAGATAGGGAAAATCTAACTTTTGGGATAGATGGAGCAGTTGTAAAAGTAGATGATTTGAAATTTAGAGAAATATTAGGAAGTACTGCAAAGACTCCTAGATGGGCTGTTGCATATAAATATCCACCAGAAAAGAAAGAAACAAAACTAAAAGATATTATATGTCAAGTTGGAAGAACAGGGGTTATTACTCCAATGGCAATATTAGAACCAGTCAAAGTAGCAGGTTCTACGATTTCTAAAACCACCTTGCACAACCAAGACTTTATCAAAGAAAAAGATTTGAAAATAGGAGATACAGTTGTTATACAAAAAGCTGGAGACGTTATACCAGAAATAGTAGAAGTAAGAAAAGACAAAAGAACAGGGAAAGAAATAAAATTTGAAATGCCTAAAAAATGTCCTGTATGTGGTGCACCAGCTATAAGAGAAGAAGGAGAAGCTGCTATTAGATGTACAGGAATAGAATGCCAAGCAAAGTTGTTTAGAAATTTAGTTCATTTCGTATCAAGAGAAGCAATGAATATTGACGGATTAGGGGAAAACATTATTGGGCAATTGCTAGAAAATAAATTGATTGAAAATATAGCAGACATTTATACTTTAAAATTTGAGGACATAGCATCTTTGAAAAAAAATGGACAAAAATTTGCACAGAATTTAAAAGATAGTATAGAAAAAAGCAAAGAAAACGACTTACATCGATTAATTACAGCACTAGGAATACGTCATGTAGGAGCAAAAGCATCTAAGTTATTAGCTAGAAAATATAAAAATATTGACAATTTAATAGAAGCGGAATTTGAAGACTTGAGCATGATAAATGATATAGGGCCAATTGTAGCAAATAGCATTCGAGAGTTTTTTAACCAAGAGCAAACAATAGATTTAATTAAAAAATTAAAAGAGGCAGGAGTTAATACAACATCTAAAGAAGAAGAAAATATTGACAATCGATTTGAAGGAAAGACATTTGTCTTAACAGGAACATTAGAAAATTACACAAGAGGAGAAGCATCTAACTTAATTGAAAAATTTGGAGGAAAAACATCAGGAACAGTATCAAAGAAAACAGACTATGTACTAGCAGGCGAAGAAGCAGGAAGCAAGCTTACAAAAGCGCAAAGCTTAGGAGTAACTGTTATAACTGAGGCAGAATTTCAAGAAATGGTTAATGGCTAAAGTGGGACAGGCACAAAATAACCATTGAGAGTGGAAAAAGCTTAAATACAAGGTTTTATGAAATAAGAAATTAGAAAATATCAATTTTTATGGCTAAAGTGTGCCTGTCCCACTTTAGCCATTAGGGGAGGAATAATATGGAAGATTATACTTTTGAGAGAATGTGGGAAGATTTAAGAAATGGGTATCAAATTTATTATACGTATGTTGGAAATCGTTATTTGCTTTTTAAGACTGCGGAAAATTGCTATACGCAAAAGTTGCTTTCAGATTATAAAAAAAATCCACAACCTAAGATGTTGATGCTTACGTTAAAAAGAGTTAAAGAGATGTTTCCTAATATGGAAGATATTGAGTATAAGATAGGAACATCAGAGATGTAAAACTCGTAAGTATTGATATGAGTGAGTTTGGTAAAAAAGATAAAAACATAGAATTTTATAAAAAACTTGAAAAAACGACCAATTTTATAAAAATAGTGAAAAATGATAGCCTAACTGGTAGGTAGGGAATATGTCTATTGACATAGATAAAATAAAAAATTTAATATGCCGATTACAGAAATAGAGTGTTAGCAATAGCACTTTATTTTTATATTCTAGGAAATTTATCATGGTATGATAAATTTCTGTAGAAGATAAATATGCGAATTTCTAGAATTTCTTTGTGATTGCTATCACTTAGAAATTCTGATAATTCGTTTTTTTTATTCTAAAAAAGTTTTGAATATAAAAGCTAATAGATTTACAGGTACAAATAAATGAACAAAATAAATGAACAAAATAGATAAAGAAATGGATATAAAATTTAGGATTTTTGATAGTAAAAATATGTCCGATTTAGGCTAATTTTATTAGCAAAAAGGCGGACAAAATAAAAGTATGCAAAAGATTAAGAAATCTAAAAACAAAAGAAAAACTAGGTAGATATAAGCAAATAAAATCAGTTGATTGTAAAAAGATTTATAAATCTAAAGATTATTATAGAAAAAGATTAAAAGTATTAGAAAAGGCAGGGTATGTAAAAAGAGAAAATACATATTACATAAAAATTGATATAGAGGGAAGAAGATTATTACAAGATTTTGGATATGAAAGTTATAATCTTTGTAGAAATAAAGATTACAAAGATAGAATAAAAGATGTGGCAAAAATTGCAATGCTTGGATTTGAAGATGATATAAATTTTATACCTAGTTGGGAGCTAAAAGAAAATAACATTTATACAGATTTAGGTAGAAAATATATTGGTGAATTGGAAATTTTACAAAATAAATATATTGTATATTATATTTCAAATAGAAATAACCCATTATATGTAAAACAAACTTTAACAGATATTAATAAGATGTTTTCAAATGATAAAATAATCGTGTTTTTAGAAGATTTTAAAAGAATGAATAAAAGAAATAAGTATTTTACAATAAGTGGTAAATCTATACAGGTAATCAATCCAACAGATAATAATTTAGAATTGATAAAGACTATTAAAGATGTAGATATTTATGATGTAGTAAAAGAAATTTACAAAGGAAAAGAAATATTGCTTTCTAATTGGAATAAAGCAGATTTTATGACAGAAGATAAAAAGTATATTGTTTTTATGCCTTTTATCGATACAGGGAAATTGCATAAATTAAATATAGCTTATGGAGATAATAAAGAATCTAAAAGAAACATTGATATATTAACTTTAAAGGGAAATAGAAGTAAGATTAATGAAATGTTAGTTAAATCAACCAATATTATTGAAATTGATAGATATTTAGATAAGATTAGAAACGAAAGCATGTTATGTGAATAATAGGATTTTTAATTTTTGATTTTATTGTAAAATTTGTCAACCTGTGATAGAATTACAGCATAATGATAAGGAGAGTAAGAGATGGAAAAAGTTATATTGATAACTGGAAGCAGTAAAGGTATTGGAAAGGCTACAGCTGTAGAGTTTGCAAAATTAGGGGGGGTACAAAGTAGTAATAAATTATTTGACAGATAAAGAAAATGCAGAAAAATTATCAAGCTATTTAAAAGAAGAGTACAAAACGGAAACATTGGTAATTAAAGCAGATGTATCAGATGAAGAACAAGTTAAAAATATGGTACAAGAAACCATAAATAAATTTGGAAGAATAGATGTACTTATAAATAATGCAGGGATAGCAATAGATAAAGAATTTGAGGATAGAACAGTCGAAGATTGGAAAAAAACATTAGAAGTGAATACAATAGGAACTTTTCTAGTATCAAAATATGTAAGTGAAAACATGATGAAAAATAAAAGTGGGAAAATAATAAATATATCTTCAACAAATGGAATAAATACATTTTTTCCATCAAGTATAGATTACGATGCATCAAAAGCAGCAATTATAAACTTAACATATAATTTAGCAATACAATTTGCACCATATATAAATGTAAATGCAGTAGCACCAGGTTGGGTAAATACAGAAATGAATAAAGAACTACCAAAAGAGTTAATAGAAGAAGAAACAGAAAAAATATATAAGAAGAGATTTGCAGAGCCAGAAGAAATAGCAAAAGTAATTTGTTTTCTAGCATCAGAAAATGCAGAGTATATTAATGGTACAGTAATAAAAGTAGATGGAGGAATGTAAATACAATGAAAATAAGAATAGCCAAAAATGAAGATGTTAATCAAGTATGGAATATAGGAAATAATGTATCTGAATTTAGAACAGCAGAAAATGTTGTTATATTTTGGCCAAAAGAAACATTAGAAAACTGTATTAATAAAGATGATATTTTGTTTTATGTTGCTGAAACAGAAAACAAAATTATAGGTTTCTCCATAGTCAATCTAAACAAATCACTAGGAAAAGCAGAAATAGAAAACATATATGTACTACCAGAATATAGAAAAAATAAAATTGGAACAGCAATATTAGATGAAATTTTACAAGAACTAAAAAATAGAAAATACAATAATGTAAATTGTTTGGCAGATGAAGCAACAGAATTTTATGAAAGATATGGATTTACAAAAGGAAAAGATTTTGCATGGATGGATATAGCTTTATCAGACAATTTTAAGAGAGGTTAATAAATGAATATTATAGAAATTTATAAAAAATATCATTTGCCGGAACATTTGCAGATGCATATGTTAAGAGTAGCTGCATGTAGTAATTTAATAATAGATAATTGGAATGGAAAGAAACTAGACAAAGAATCAATTATTAGAGTTTGTTTGCTACATGATATGGGGAATATGGTGAAAATACCAGAAAATTTTTCAAAAGATGAAGAGTTTTTAAAAATAAGAAAAAAGTATTTTGATAAATATGGAACTAATGATCATGAAATAAATTTAGAAATAGGGAAAACAGAGGGATTGAGTGAAAAAGAAATTATTATATTAGATGGAAAAAGGTCAAGGAAAAATGAAGAAACACTAAAATCAGATTCCTATGAAATAAAGATATGTGCTTATTGCGACCAAAGAGTAGCACCAGATGGAGTTGCAGGAATAAAAGAGAGATTAGAAGATGCAAAAGTTAGATATAAAGACAAACCATTATCTGTATGGTCTAATGAAGAAAAAGCAAACCATTTAATAGAATGTTCTTTAGGTATAGAAAAACAGATTAAGGAGTATTGCAAATTAAATCCACAAGATATAAATGATGATAGCATTAAACGATATATAGAACAATTAAAAAGTTATGAAATATAGGAGAAATAATGGAATTTAGAAAAATAAAAATAAATGAATTTATAAAACTAAAAAATTTATTTCCAGATAATGAAGAAATGTGGAATAAATATAAAAATAAGATGTTAGAACAATTAGAAAAGAAAGAAATAGATGTGTTTGTAATCGAGGATAACGAAAAGTTTATAGGAGAAATAACAGTTAATTATAAAAATAATGAACTAGAAACAGAAACAATACCAAATAAAAGAGTATATTTAGAAGCATTTAGAATAGATAAGCAATGGCAAGGACAAGGATTGGGACAGAAATTAATAAATTATTGCATAGATTATTTAATAAAAATTGGATATACAGAATTTACAATAGGTGTAGAAGATGATAATGAAGTAGCAAAACATATATATTTTAAATTAGGATTTACTGAAGCAATAGATAAAGGACATGGAAATGAATTTGATCCAAGTGAATATACTCTATATTTGAAAAATATTAAGAATATTGATACAAAGTCATATATAGGAAAAACGATTACAGCAAAAATAGATAGACAAATGGGTTCTAAACATCCAAAATATGGATTTATATATCCAATTAATTATGGATATATACCAAATACAATAAGTGGAGACGGAGAAGAACTAGACTGTTATATATTAGGAGTTTTTGAACTAATAGAAAGTTTTACAGGGACATGTATAGCAATTATACATAGATTAAATGATAATGATGACAAATTAGTTTTAGTACCAGAAGATAAAAAATATACATATGATGAAATTCGAGCATTGACAGAATTTCAAGAAAGATTTTTTGAAAGTACGATTATTAGCTAATATAGATGGAGGAAAAATAATATGAATTATAGTTATTTAATGGGAATTAATAATATTGAAAAATTAAAACAAAATAATTTTGAAATTAAATCATTTGGAAATAATTATGGAGTTACTTTTGATGAAAATAAGATTGAATTATTTGAAAAATATATATGCGAGACACTTGAAAACGGATTTTGGAATGAATATTTAGGAAAAGATAAGGTATTTATTTTTAAATTTAATAATGGAGAAATAAAAAAATATATTTTAAATAAAAACAATGAAAAAGAAATTTTAAAATTATGTCGCGAATTTGCAGATTATGAATTTGAATCTATAGAAAAAATGTTAAGAAGTAATAGTTTTTATGCAGAAACATTTTATGCAGAAAGTGTTATTGATAATGCTTTTATGGATTTTTTAATAAGAGCGAAGAAAGCAACTTATGCTAATAGCACAATAGAAAAAGTAAAACCTAGTAGAATTGGATCATCAGACTACCAATATGAAGAAATAGTTAATAATAAAAAGTATACATATCATGATACTTACTTTGGTGGAACTAAATTTATGGGAGAAGAAGTGGTATATTGTGATAGTAATAAACCAGTATGGGGAATGAATTATTATGGAGTAACAATTGATGACACATTAGGAGAAGAAGCAATGGATATGGCTTTAAGACCAGCTCTAATGAAAGTTGGAGAAGATAAAGATGTTATCCCAGTTAGAGGCTCAAGCAAATTTATAAATAACGGATATACTTATACATTTAAAGTAACAGGAACAATAGAAAATTTTGATGGAATTGAACAAATATATAAAGAACATAATTTAATATATGAATTACATTGTTCAGGAGGAATTATTAAATAAAAAGGATACCAACTATGGAATTAAAAATATTAGATAATAAATTAAAAGTAGTGAAATTAGAACCAAATGAAATTGTACCAGAAATAGTATATAAACAAGAATTTTATTCAATTACAAAGACAGATAAAGAATTATCTATAGTAGTAAATGAAGATGTAAATATTTTAAGCAATGTTGTTGAATATAACTGGAAAGCAATAAAAATTGTAGGAACATTAGATTTTTCATTAATAGGAATATTGTCAAAAATAAGCACTATACTTGCACAAGCTGAAATTAGTATATATGCAATTTCTACATATAATACAGATTATATATTAGTAAAAGCCGATAAACTAGAGAAAGCAATTAAAGTTTTAGAGCAAAATGAATATAAATTTATATAGAGGTGTGGTATGGAAAAGAATTATTTTATTATTCATGGCTCTTATGGTAACCCATATAAAAATTGGATTCCATCATTAAAATCTCAATTAAGTAAAAGAAAATTAAATTGTATAGTTCCAAGTTTTACAACTCCATATAAACAAGATTATGAAAGTTGGAACACTATACTAATGTCTTATTTAAAGATAGGATATATTACAGAAAAAACTACTTTTATTACACATAGTTTAGGTGGAATTTTTATTGCAAAGTTTTTAATAGAACATGGAATAAAAATAAAAAAGTTAATTACAGTAGCTGGATTTAATAATATACAATTTGATGAAGATAACAGATTATATGATTCGTTTTATATAGAAGATAAAGAATTAAAGCAAATATGTGAACTATGTAATGAAGTAATATGCTTTTATTCTAATAATGATTCATATGTTCCAATAGAAAAAGCAGAAATGTTTGCAGATATTGTCAAAGGCAAGAAAATCATAATAAATAATGCAGGACATTTTAATGAAAAATCTGGATATAAAGAATTTAGAGAGATTATGGAATATATAAACTAATATTTATAGGAGGATATTGATATGTTAAAAGATAAAAAAGTAATTATATTTGATTTAGATGGAACATTAATAGATTCAATAGGAATATGGAACGAAATAGATAAAGAACTAATAAAAACAGTAGGAAATGGTAGTATTGATAATGTAGATATAGGAAAACAAAGGGATGAAAAATTAAAAGAATATAGTAAATGTGAAGATACTTATTTAGAGTATTGTGGCTTTCTAAAAGAAAAGTATAATTCTAAGATGTGTAAAGAAGAAATAAAAAAACTAAGATATGAAATAGCAGATAATTATTTAAGAACAGTAATTGATTATAAACCAAATGCTGAAAAAGTATTAAAATATCTAAAACAAAAAGGATTTATATTAACTATTGCAAGTACAACAAACGATCATACAATAGAAAACTATAAAAACGATAATCAAAACATAATAAATAAAGCAAATATCGAAGATATATTTTCATTAGTATATTCAAAAGGTGCAGTTAAAGAATTAAAACCAAATCCAGAAATACATTATAAAATTTTAAAAGAATTAAATGTAGATAAAAAAGAATGTTTAATAATAGAAGATTCACTTATAGGAGTAGAAGCAGCAAATAATGTAGATATAGAAGTAGCAGTAATATATGATAAATATTCAGACTGTAACAGAGAAGAAATTAATAAATTATCACAATATCAATTTAAAGATTATAACGAAATGCTAAATTATATGAAAAATGAATTGGAGGATAACTGATGAAAGAGATTGATAAAATTGCATTATTATATCTAAAAGATGGACAAATATTAAGTACATTATCAAAGGGAAAAGATACATATTACTTACCAGGTGGGAAAAGAGAACTAAATGAAACAGATGAACAGACATTAATTAGAGAATGCAAAGAAGAATTAACTATTGATATAAAAGAAGATACAATAAAATACTATGGAACATTTAAAGCACAAGCACATGGAAAAGCAGAAGGAATAATAGTTAAAATGACTTGTTATACAGCAGAATTTATAGGAGAAATAAAACCTAGTTCAGAAATTCAAGAAATAAGATGGTTGAATTATAAAGATAAAGATATAATTTCGCCAGTAGATAAGTTTATATTTAAGGATTTATATGAAAAAGGAATTTTAAAGTAATATTAAAGAGGTAGAAAAAATGAAGTTATTTTCAAAAGAAGTAAAAGATATGAACGATCTAAACGAAGTTTTAAAAAATAATAGTGAAATATCAAAAGAATATGAAGTTGCAGTTATTGTATATGCTTTTGATTCAGAAAATAAAATAGTTTTTCAAAGAAGAGGTTTAGGTTGTAGAGATGAACAGTTAAAACTAGAAACTATTGGAGGCAGAGTAAAGAAAAGTGATATAGATTTTAGAACAGCATTACAAAGAGAAATTGAAGAAGAAATTGGAACAGATGCAGATATTGAACTACAAGAATTTATTGTAGCAACTTATGCTAAAACATTTGATGTAAGAAATAATAAAGAACAAGACTGGGTTTATCTTGTATATAAAGGAAATTTAAAAGGTGGAGAATTACAAATTGCAGAACCTAATAAATGTTTAGGATATGAAAGATATAAAATAGGAGAAGTAGACCAAAATGAATTAAGCAATGGAGCAAGAGAATTATATAATATTGTAAGTGAGAAATATAGTTATTTAAAATAAATGGAGGAAATCAATCAATGAAAATTATAGTGGGGTGTGTAATAAAAAGAGATAACAAAATATTAATGGTAAAAGAAGCAAAAAAATCATGTTATGGACAATGGAATTATCCAGCAGGACATTTAGAAGAATTTGAAAAAATAATGGATGGAGCAATAAGAGAAACTTTTGAAGAAACTGGATGTAAAGTTAAATTACTAGGTGTTTTGCCTATTGCTAATATTGATTTAGAAAAAGAAACTCATATTTTAATAAGGTTTATGGCAGAAATAGTAGAAGAACACATAGAATTTGATAAAGAAGAAATTTTAGATGTTAAATGGATACCAATAGAAGATATAAAGAAAATGAATAAAGAAGAATTAAGAGGTTATGAAATAGGTATAAAAACTATTGATGATATTGAAAATAACAACATATATCCTTTAGATATATTTGATAATAATAAATACAATTCATAAATAAATTTGATTGAAATAGGAGTAGTTTATGAAATATATTAATTCAAAAAAAATAGATAATATAAAACTAACAAAAGAAAACTTTTATATTTTAATTGACTTTGATAGAACATTAACAAAAGGAAATAGTATAAGTGGTTGGAGAGTATTATACCATTCAGGATTATTAGGAGATGACTTTACTAAAAGGTATGATGAAATACATGATCAAAATCATGAAACGTGGGAATATAGATTTAAAGCATATATAAATTTATTACGTGAAAAAGGGTTGAATAATGAAATTATAAAAGATGCAGTAAAAGATACAAAGTTAGAACTTCGTGATGGAGCAAAAAAATTTTTATTACAAATGTATAATTTGAATATACCAGTAATTATAATATCTTGTAGTTTAAAAAATGTAATTAAAGAATATTTGAAATTCAATAATTGCTATTATAATAATATTTTTATATATTCTAATTATTATGATATAGAAGACAATGGCAAAAATGATATTTACGAAGTTACACCACATAGTAAAAACAGAATTACATTTTCAAAAGAATTAAACGAAATAATTAAAACAAGAGATTATGTATTACTATTTGGAGATATTGTAGATGATGTAAATATGATATCAAAAGATAAATTGAATAGTACCATAACAGTAGGATTTTTAGATAAAAAAATAGAAGAAAATTTAGAGCTATATAAATCAACATTTGATATTGTACTAACAGACAATTCTAGTTTTAAAGAAATAGAAGATATTATTAAACTAGAAAAATATTAAAAGGTAGAAAATGTTAAGAATTAGTATGTGGAGGCGACAATGAAGATAGGAATAGATTTAGATGGGGTTGTTATAGACAGTGAAACAACTTTTAGAACTTATGAAGAAATATTTGATATAGATACTGTAAAAGGAAATAATTTAATAAATAGAGAAGAGCCAAAATTTCAAGCTAGATATAATTGGACAGAAGAACAAAAACAAGAATTTATTGAAAAATATTTTTTAACAGTATCAAAAGAAAGTAATCTAATGTCAGGGTTTGTAGGAGTATATAATCTACTAAAAAAACAAGGACACGAATTTGTAGTTATTACTGCTAGAGGTGGATTTGTTAAAGAGATGAAAGATGATGCAATAAGATTATTTTTGATAAATATTATTGGAAAATTGATGATAAATTAGAAGTATGCAAAAATGAAAACATAGATATTATGATTGATGATGATTGGAGAATCATAAAGAAATTAGCAGACAATAATATAAAAACATTATATTTTAGAGATACAGATTTAGTAAAACTAGAAGAAAACAAGTACATAAAAGAAGTAAATAATTGGGGAGACATATATAGAATTATAAAAGAATTAAACTAATTATCCGCATTTGATTAACAAGTGCGAATAATTAGTTTAAGATATAGTTGGTGGTAAATATGATATATAATTATAAAGAAATTAAAGAGAAGTATAAAACTAATTATAAAATTAATGAGGTTTCAATTTGAAACCTCAAAAGTTAACGTAAAAATAATTGATAAATGTAATAAAATATCTTATAATGAATATAATAAAAGAAACGATAATTTGATTATTGTTTAAAAAGCGGTAAGCCTCTACCATAAGTGAGGAACGAAAAAAGCGGTGAGCCTCTACCATAAAGTGGGGAACGAAAAAAGTGGTGAACTTCTACCATTAAGTGAAGAACGAAAAAAGTAGGGATACCAGAAATGGTATCCTAATTTATTAAGGAGCAACAAATGGAAAAATTAAATTTTTATATAGTTAAGGAAGAATATGTAAGATACATGAGCCAATTTGATAAAAGAATATCAAAATCCTATGATGAAAAAGCAAGAAGACCATTTATAGGAATTGTATTAAAAGTAGACGAGATATTATATTTTGCACCATTCACTTCTCCTAAACCAAAACATTTAAAGATGAAGAACACAATAGACTTTTTAAAATAGAAAGAAGCGGATATAAAAAAATCTTAAAAGGTTACAGCCACAAGCAAGTAAAAAAATAGGGTGTTTATATTCCATTTTAGAAAAATATATAGTATAATGTATCTGTGTTAAGAAATTGTCATTACATGGCATATGTAGTTGATACCATGAAAATGGGTAAAGCTGATAAGTCAGCAATTACTTTGTGAAAACAAAGGTAAAGTAGAAAACTTTGTGTTAGGGCAAAGGTAAAAAGAGTAATATAAAAAAACACAAAATTACTCCATTTAAAAATATAACAAAAGGAGTATTGTTTGTGTCCAAAAGTAAATAATAGATGAATTACAATAACAAGTAAAAAAATCTTGTTATTTTTTATATTGTAGGAAAGTTCTCCTAGTAGGAGAACTTTCTGTACAAGATAAATATGGGAATTTATAGAATTTCTTTGTGGTTGCCACCGTTTAGAAATTCTTAAATTCGTTTTTTTATGCCCAAAAAGAAAAGACAGGAGGTGTTAGAAAATGATAGAAATTAAAAATAGTAATATTCAAAAAAATATAAGGAAAAGTGCATATATAGGAATTTTAAACAAGCTAACAAAAGAAAACAAAATCACAAAAAATGAATATGAAAAAATCAAAAACAAAATCAACAAAAGATGCTAATAACTGTGAATTTGTATTGAAAAAGAAATGTTTTTAATATATAATGAAACAGTAATCGGCAAGAAGGAGGTAAGATGGCCGAAGTACAAATAATTGAAAAAGTAAATGGTCGAATAGACAGAAATAAAGGAACCATAATAAATGGACCAATTAAAGTAGCAGCCTATGCAAGAGTAAGCACAGACAAAGAAGACCAAAAAAATAGTTATGAATCACAATTAAAATACTATATGGAAAAAATGAATGCAAACCCAAAATGGATAGCAACACAAGTGTATGCAGATGAGGCAATTTCAGGAACACAAGACTACAAAAGAAGTGACTTTATGAGAATGATACATGATGCATTAAATGGAAAATTTGATTTATTACTAACAAAATCAATTTCAAGATTTGCAAGAAATACAGTTGATACATTATCTTATGTACGAAAGTTAAAAGAAAAAAATGTTGCAATACTCTTTGAAGAAGAAAACATCAATACACTTGAAATAAGTGGAGAATTACTATTAACCATATTAAGTTCAGTAGCACAGCAAGAAAGTGAAACAATATCATCACATGTAAAACTTGGACTAAAAATGAAAATGCAAAGAGGAGAATTAGTAGGATTTCATGGATGTTATGGATATGAATATGATAAATTAACAAAGACATTAACTGTAAATGAAGAAAAGAGGTTAAATACATGAATATTATAGAAATTTATAAAAAATATCATTTGCCAGAACATTTGCAAATGCATATGTTAAGAGTAGCAGCATGTAGTAATTTAATATTAGATAATTGGAATGGAATAACAATAAATAAAGAAGCAATTATAAGGACTAGTTTATTACATGATATGGGAAATATGGCTAAGATATCAGATGATGAAGTAGAAGATGAGAAGTTTAGAAAAATAAGAAAAGAGTATATAGATAAATATGAAAGAAACTCACATAAAATAAATCTAATAATAGCTAAACAAGAAGGATTAAATGATTATGAAATAGAAATTATAGATAAAAAAAGTTCTAAAAGAGGAGAAGAAACATTAAATTCAGAAAGGTATGATGTAAAAATATTGTTATATTCAGACCAAAGAGTAGCACCATATGGAGTTACATCATTAAAAGAAAGATTAGAAGAAGTTAAAAAAAGATATAAAAATATATCATCATCAATATGGTCTAATGAAGAAAAAGCTAATCATTTAATTGAATGTTCTTTAGGAATCGAAAAACAAATAATGGAGTATTGTAGTATATCTCCAGAAGATATAAATGATAAGAGCATTGAAAAATATGTAGAACAATTAAGAGAATACGAAATATAAGATGATAAAAATGATAGATAATAAAAGGAAAATAAGATGATATTGAAAATGAAAAAAAATTAAGATATAATAAGCAATAAATATAGGTAAGTAGAAAGGAATGGTGTAAAAATGGCAATAATAATTGAAGGAAAAACATTAGCAAAAAAAATAAGAGAAGAATTAAAAACAGAATGTGAACAATTAAAGAAACTAGGAATAAAACCAAGGTTAGCAGTTATCATGGTAGGAGATAATCCAGCATCAAAAGTATATGTAAAGAGCAAAAATAAAGCATGTAATGAAATAGGGATAGATTATGAAGAACACCTTTTAGAAGACACTATAACACAAGAAAAATTAAATAATTTAATTAAAGAATTAAATGACAAAAAAGAAGTAAACGGAATTTTATTACAAAGTCCATTACCAAAAAATTTAGATATTAACCAAGCCTTTAAAGCTATTTCATATATAAAAGACGTAGACGGGTTTACACCAACTAGTGTTGGAAAACTAGTAATGGGAGGGGACACATTCATTTCTTGTACACCATATGGAGTAATGAAAATGTTTGAAGAATATAAAATTGACTTAACTGGAAAAAATGTAGTCATTATAGGAAGAAGTAACATTGTTGGAAAGCCATTATCACAATGTTGTTTAGCAAAAAATGCTACAGTTACTATTTGTCATTCTAAAACAAATGATTTAAAAGAACATACAAAAAGAGCAGATATTTTAATTGCAGCTATTGGAAAAGCTAATTTTGTAACAAAGGATATGGTAAAAGAAGGAGCAGTAGTAATAGACGTAGGAATTAACCGAAATGAAGAAGGAAAATTAGTTGGAGATGTTGATTTTAATGAAGTAGAGAAAATAGCAAGTTATATTACACCTGTACCAGGAGGAGTTGGCCCAATGACAATAGCAATGTTAATGAACAATGTAATAAAAGCTGCTAAAGAACAAAATAACGAAAATTCAACATTTTAGACAAGAAATGGACACATAGTCTAAATAAAATAAAGGTAGATTTTTTAGGGGTATTATGTAATAAATAATACTTCTATTTTTATATTGAAGGTAAAATATTTTATATTAGATTTTGGAATTCAGAAAGGAATGTGAAAAAATGAATAATATAGAAAATAAAAAATATTGGGTATGGTTATCCTTAATTCCTAACTTAGGGAGTAAAAAAACGTTAGAATTACTTAAAATATATAAAACACCAGAAATGATTTATAATTTAAAAGAAGAGGAATTATCAATTGTTAAAGGAATAGGGCTAGGAACTATAAAAAAAATATTAGATATAAAAATTAGAAATAATTTAGAAAAACACATAGAATACATGCAAAAAAACAATATTGACATCATTTCGATTGCAGATGAAGAATATCCTAAAATATTAAAGGAAATTCATGACCCACCAATTAGTTTATACAGTAAAGGAAATAAAAATATTTTAAATGACAGATGTATAGGGGTAATAGGATGCCGAGATGTAAGTGAATATGGGAAAAAAGCTGCTAAATATTTTGCATTTAATTTAGCTAAAAAGGGAATAAATATTATTAGTGGATTAGCAAAAGGGGTTGATAGTTATGCACATATAGGAACTATTTGTGGACAACATGATGTTACTTTAGAAGCAAATAATAAACAAATATGTGGGAAAACAATTGCTGTTGTTGGAAATGGATTAGATATGATATATCCAAAAGAAAATGAGTTTTTAGCAAAAGAAATTTTACAAACAGGAGGGGTTATTTTATCAGAATATCCGCTTGGTACAAAACCAGAAAAAATGAACTTTCCAGCAAGAAATAGAATTATTAGTGGAATGAGTAAGGGAATTCTTGTAGTAGAGGCAAAAGAGAAGAGCGGAACTCTGATTACGGTAGATTTTGCTTTAGAGCAAGGTAGAGACGTATTTGTAGTGCCAGGAAATATTGATTCCATTCGTTCAGTAGGAACAAATCGCTTGATACAGCAAGGCGCTAAATTGGTTACAAATTATAACGAAATTTTCTAAAAAAGTATTGACTTTTATTTTAAAATAGTTTATACTTTAACTTGTGCTACGTAACTAAAAGTATGCTCCATTAGCTCAGTTGGTCAGAGCAACCGGCTCATAACCGGTGGGTCCTAGGTTCGAATCCTAGATGGAGCACCATGTTAATTTAATATTTGGGTAGGTGGCCGAGTGGCTAAAGGCGGCAGACTGTAAATCTGTTCTCATTTGA
>CANPAC010000015.1 GCA_947571975.1 uncultured Clostridium sp.
TATTATTATCTTCAATAGTTTTTGTTATTTCTTCATCACTTAATTTTACATAGTTCTGAACATCTGTTACAACTGCCTTTGCTGTTATCTTTTTTGTTCCTTTTTCCATAAAATACAGTATTTCATCTTTGAATACTCTGCTATGTGGTATTTTTCTTCCTGCTGCACCCCTTATAATCATTGTTTTACTAGCATCTAAAATCTTATTTAATTCTTTTGATTTGTCATCACAATATACTAAATGTACCATAATTTTACCTCATCTTTCTAATTTTTTAATTAATTACTTGCCCTACTTATTGTAATTTGTTTAATAGATATTATTCTGTATATTCAGGATAATTTTTAATAAATTGTTCATTTGCTTTTAACATTTCCTCATAATATTCATTATATAATGGACTTAACTTTCTCATTGCAGGTATAAACTTTTCATAATATCCATTTGTAGCACAAACTTGTTTCATTAGTTCCATTAATCTATTAGCAGGTGAATTTTTAAATTCTTCTGTTTTCTTATATTCATTATATTTGTCTAGTGATTCCTTATTTTTTCTTACAAACTCATCTATATTTCTTATATTTTTATCCTTTGATTGAATAATACTATTTATTATTTTTTGACCTTTTTCACTTGAATATTCTTCTAAATACTCATCTAAATATTCTTGTAAGTCTTTTGGTATTTTAATATTAGGTACATTATCAAAAAAATCAATAATTTCTTTAAATGCTTCCAATTGTTCCTTTGTTTCAATTCTTCCTGTAAGATACCTAGAAAAATTCAAACTTATAAATTTTCCATAATAACTAGGAAATAAATCCATCAACTTTTTAATGATAATTGTTTTAGAATTTATATTATTTATTTCTTGTTCTAATTTTTCTAAACTTTCTCCATTGCATAACTTTTGTAAAATATCCTGTTTTGCTTTTTCTTGCTCTAATTCAAGAGTTTTCTTATATAAAATACTTTTTAATTCATCTGGATTAGCAAGAATACTTTTAATTTCAGATATACTTAATCCTAATCTTCTATATAAAGCAATTTGCTTTAAAATTTCTACATCTTTCTTTGAAAAATCTCTATATCCATTTTCTAGGATACTAGGACATATTAGTTTTTGTTCTGTATAATATTCAACTGCTTTTTTAGTTAAATTACACAATTTTGCAACTTCATTTATTAACATTATAACCACCTCTGTTATAATTGTAAGCTAACCTGTAATGGCATAGTCAAGTAATTATTTTAAAAAATTGTAATTTTGCGTTTACTTTTTAATAATAGAATACATTTTCATATCTAATATTTTATTATTCTTAATTGCATTATTTCTTAATATGCCTTCTAATTCAAACCCTGCTTTTTCCAAAACTTTACAGGAAGCTACATTATAAGCAAATGGCTCTGCAAATATTCTAATTATATCAGTTTCATTAAATATATAATTACATACTTCTGTTATAACTTTTGTCATAATACCATTTCCCCAATATTCTTCGGCTATATAATAGCCGATTTCTGCTGTTTGATAATGAATATTATCTTTTCTAAATACACCAACACTTCCAATCACTTTATTATCTACTAGTATCGCCCAAGAATATTGACTATCTTTAGGAGCATTTAAAGTTTGTGTGATAAATTCTTGTGCATTTTCTATTGTATATGGATATGGTATTCCATCTCGTAAATTATCTAAAATTTTTTCATTGTTTATTGCATTTTTTAATTCTTCTGCATCTTCTATTTTCCATTTTCTAATTGATATATCCATATTTTTGTTCTCCTTAAAAACTTATAATTTATCTAACTTCTTTTCTATGATTTAAGTGTATTCCAATATGTCCAATTCCTAATATAATTGTTGCAATAATTAAAAATACATTTTTACCATATATACCTAATAACAGAAATGCAAATATTGGCAAAGTTGCTCCTGCAACAGGTATTCCTAATAAACTACTATACATATCTTTCATTGTTCTATTACTTTTGAAATATCTTATCCAATATATTTCATATAAAATCATTAGAATAAATGCAATTAACAAGATAATAGACCAATTTGAAATTTTATTTATATTGAAATCAATAAATATCAATGATATACAAGTTACTAGCATTTCTCCAATTCTTTCAAATAATAATAATACTTTATTCTCATTTTTAACATATTTATCATAGTCTTTAGGTTGATTTTTACTCCATATAATATTAGGTATCATTAGCATTAACAAAAATATGAACCCTATATATGAAAATCCAAAGTGAATATTCATTACTTCATCTCACTTTCAAATTGTAATTTAGTTATTTAACAATAAATCTATAAGTTGCGTACGCAACCCATATAAGCCAAGAATATGCCCAAGACTTAAATATAATACTTACTGTTAAATACACGATAGCAACTATTATTGCTATTATCCAGTTCATCATTTTTTTCTTATCCATTATTATTTTTCCTCCTTTATATATTGTAATTTTTCGAGATGATTATCTAATTGAATCTTGAACTTGCTCTAATCCTTGTTTATCTGTTTTCTTTATTGCAATAAGCATAGTATTTGCAAATATTGATTCTATGTTATCTTCAGGGATATTATTTGTATATTGAAAAGTAAACTCATAATTATTTTCTTTTTCAACAGTATTTGCTAAACTTCTTTGTACTTTGACCGTTTTTACTTTTTCATCTTGAAATTGCCTAATTGTTAAGTATAAGTAATTTTCATCATTACTGTCAGCTACATTTACTACATTATATGTTTTTGTAAAAGTATAGCTTTCTGCTATACTTTTTATTTCATTAGTTTTATTTTGAAAAATAATATTATTGATTGTTTCTAAATCTTCTGTTGAAATTGTCGCTTGTTTATCTCCTTTTTGTATTTCTTTGCAAGATTCTTTAATATAATAAATATCCTTATTTAATATTATTTTGTGAGTATTTATTCCATTGCATATTTCTCCATTATATTTTGAATTTAATAATATATTTTCTATAATTCCTATATCTTTTATATCTGTAATAGTAATTATTTGTCCTTCATATTCAATTTCAATAATATCAGCTTTTGGTAATTCATATTTCATAAACCAATTTCCCATTTTTACACCAATATTGCTTTCATAAGGCTCGTTTGGAGATACTCCAACATAACGAACTACTTTATAACCTAATCCCCAATAAGTTACTTTACTTCCATCATTGCTAACTACCTTTATGCAACACTTTGGCTCGTGTCCTGTTGTTACTCTAGCACTATCTGAATAATTTGTAATAATCCCTGCAATTATAAGTATAATTACCAATATTCCTATACTAATACCTATTTTCTTTTTCATACGATACATCTCCCCACAATAAATTTTAATCTTAACGATAAATTTACTATCTTCTGCTACGATTATATAATAAAAGACAGATAAATTCAATTACCTGCCCTATATATTGTAATTTATCTTTTAAAATAACCTATAATAGTTCCCTTTTGTAAAATATGCCCATTCATTGCTTTCAAAAGTTTCTTTTTCATAATATTAGATGACAATTCTAAAGTGTTATCTAATGAATATATTGTATATTTATAATTGTGTTTTTGAAACATTGGTGGTTTTGCTCCTGCATATTTATGAAATCCATAGGCAATTCCTTGCATAACATTATCCATATTTCCAACATTTTCTGGAATTACAGAATTTGCCTTTATATTCCACGCAATCCAATGAGTAAAGTTCTTTATCGGATGACTTAAATCTTCTAAAATTATTACTAAACTTTTTGCTTTATCTGATAAATTTTTAATTCTAAATTCTGGAGATATATTTTTTCCATACCCAGTATATTCTACTGGAATCATATCCCCATTCTTAAAAGTTGTTTCAAATTCTAATTTGTCATATTCCATAAATACACCTAACTTTCAACTTGTAATTTATGAATTATAAAATTCTAAATATTTTTCTAAATTAGATATTATATATGCTCCATTATGATGTCCATCATAAATGTGGTTTTGAGATGTTACTTGTTTCTTTTCTAATATATCCTGCAAAACTTTACATCCTTCATAAAAATGTCCTTCATCTTGATTTCCTGCATCAAGATAAACTTTAAGTTCCTTTGAAATTTCATTATTTTTAGCAATCGTTATAGGATCGTATTTTTCCCACACAGATATATCCTTAAAATATGGAGTATCTTCTTTCTCTAAAGTTAGTTCTATTGCAGGCATATGTCCTCCAACTTTGCCAAACATTTCTTGATGTCTAAATGAATTATGAAGTGCTGCATATCCACCTGCTGAAACACCACCAATATATCTACCATTTTTTGTCTTTATTGTATTAAATATATTATCAATTAAAGGTACAACTTCCTTTATAAAATAATCTTCATACATTCCAACATTTATAATAATTCCACTATCTCCTGGACTTAATACTTCATTACTTATAGAAGATGAATTTACCCCTCTACTATTTTCAATTCTAGGGCAAACAATTATTAGTGGTTTTATTTTCCCACTTTCTATCATTTCATCTGCTATTCCTTTCATATTCAAATCAAATATAATATTTTCATTCCCACTTCTTCCGTGAAGAAAATATAATACTGGTAGTGGATTATTATTTTCTTCATATCCTTTTGGCAAATACACATTTATTCCCATATCTTTATTAAGTATATCACTATGAAAATTTATATTTCTAACATTAGATTCGTTCATTTTACATTCTTCCTTTCATATTATTACAACTCTAGCAATAAATTACTATAAATCTTTCAAACTACAAACTTGTAATTTCTAGCACTAATTGATTAGTGTATCTTCTATCTTTTTTATATTGCTAATAGTTTGTTCGTGATGACCATAGTATATTTTTGATATATTATGGCTTAATATTTTATTCCAACTATTATTTATCTTTTCATCATTAAATGTTATTGCAGATTTTAAATCGTATAAATCTCCTACAAAAACACTACCATTATCTAAAATTAGAGAAATACTATCTTCACTATGTCCTGGTGTATATATTATTTCTCCATCTATTCCTAAATCATTTAAAAACTCTCTACTTTGCTCACACGATATAATTACAGGCTCTGTATTTATAGGCTTAAACTGAATATTTTTATCTTTTTGCAAAATTGTGTCTGAACTATGAATATAATCTTTTTGAACATCTACTAATAATAGTTTTGTTCCCATATCAATTATATCTTGTGCTATTCCTATGTGGTCTGGGTGGTAATGTGTTATTAAAAGATAATCAATTTTTTCAATATTTAATTCTTTCATTTTTCTATAAAAGGCTTGTAGTGTTCCTGCCCAGTCTGTATCTACTAATATACTACCATTTTTACCTTTTATATAATAACAATTTGTATTTCCATATTTTAATAGTAGTATCATTTCCATTCCTTTCAAATTGTAATTTTATTCTTCTTTACCTAATGCAATTCCAATTAATTCTAGTAAAACTGATATAGTAATTAAAGTAACATAAACTTCACTGCTTAATTTTACTATTACTTGAAGTATGCAAGTAATAAATAATAAAATATTTCCAATAATTATTAACCATTTTTCTTTTTTCAATTTGCGTACCTCCTCTATATATTGTAATTTTTTATTCTTCTAAAAAATTATTTAACTTGTTATAAAAGTCATCATTATTGAAAATATAATTACAATGTCCTGCTTTTTCTAATATAAACATTTCTGACTTTTTAATATTGTTTGAAATATATTCAACCTCATTTTTTGGAACTAAATCTTTAATACCACCATTAAAAACTAATGTAGGAACAATAATAGAATTTAATTCTTCCTTTGTTATGGTTTTAGATTCATTAAGTAATTTTTCAAATTTTTCGTTGCTCTTTTTTCCAGGATAATATGGTAATCTTTCCATAAATTTTGCATAATTCGGTTTTTTAATAATATTATTTCTTGCAACTCCACTACAGAGAATTAACTTAGATATACTTGTTGGATAATGAATTGCAACATTAAGAGCAACAGTTCCTCCACCACTACATCCTAGTAAATATGGTTTATCAATATTTAATTTTTTTATAAATTCTGCAACATCTTTCGCTGATTCTTCATAGGTTAAATCGCAATTCTTTTCACTTTTACCACAACATCTTCTATCAAAAATATATACTTTATATTTATCTTTTAATTTGTTCGCAATAAATTTCATCAATCCAGTATTAACACTATTAGGATTTAGTAAAATTATCGGTTTGCCATTTCCAATAACTTCATAATGAATTTTTATATTATTTACTTCTATATCCAATTTATAATCTCCTCTACAACTTACTATTAATCGCTCTAATTCAATCTTCACTATTATTCTCGCTTAAATATCTTTGATACATTTCATCCATACTAGATACATATTGAGCATCTTGTTTTATTTTAAATTTTTCATATTCATTTTCAGCTTTTTCTACTGCTTCTTTATGTGATATAGAACCTGAATTATCTAATATTTGTTTTCTTCTGAATTTCAATAGATCATCTGTTGCGTCAATCCAATCTTGCATTGTCATTATATGTCTTTCTTTAGCTTCATCTTCTGCAAACACTAAAAACATATTAGTTAAATCATTTAATTTTTTAATTTCTTCTTCATTCAAATAATTTTTTGCTATTGTTACATCATACTTATATATCAAACCATCTGGACTATTTTTCCATGTTGTAAGTCCCATATTTTCTTTATCTGAATTAGCTCTACTATAAATAAGTTCAGCAGCTGTATGTCCTGAAATTGCAAAATGCAATTTGTTTTGTACTATTTTAAAGAATGTATATGCTTCTTCTGATTTTGAATCATAATCGACAGCTGTTGCAATAAATAGATCCGTTATTTTTTGATATGCCATTCTTTCACTTGTACGAATTACTTTGATTCTTTCTAGTAACTCATCAAAATATTGACTATTAACTCTGCCACCTTTTAGGAATCTATTATCATCTAATGTAAAGCCTTTTATCATATATTCTTTTATTAATTTGTTGGCCCAAGTTCTAAATTTAATTGCCTTTTTGGAATTTACTCTAAAACCAATAGAAATAATCATATCCAAATTGTAGTATTCTCTTTTTCTTGTTACATTTCTATTTCCTTCTTTTTGAACTTGTTCCAAAATGGAACAAGTTAGATTTTTGTCTAGTTCTTCCTCATTATATATATTACATATATGTTTTACGATAGCTGGTCTTTGAACATCAAATAATTCTGCTATTGCATTTACATTTAGCCAAACATTTTCATCTTGTAAAAGAACTTCTATTTGTAAATTTCCTTCTTCATCAGTATAAAATACAATATTATTTTCATTTCCAATTAATTTACTATCCATATTATCGCCTCATTTCTTATTTATTACAATGATGATAATTAAAAATCAAAATAATTATATCATAAACAGTCAATTTTATTCTATATAATTTAACAAATTTTGCATAATAGACAAAATATATAAAGATATGACTTTTGACATTACCAAAATGTCTGCCATATCTTTATATTTATACATATTTTTATTTAAAAGCTAGATTTAACTCTTTTGCAATATACATATCTACTATCTGACTTTGTTTTAATATTTTCTCATAATCTGCTCCTTCAGCAATTAATTTTTCTAATTTTGCAGTATGTTTTAGTCTTTTCTTTGTATAGTTTATATTTCTATTATACATTAACTTTATCTCCTTTATAATTAAAAATTGTATTCCATATTTATATTGTGAATTTTATCTAATAATTGATTATAATCTTCTATGCTTACACCTGTCTTTTCTAAATCTTTTCCCATTTTTAATTCTTCCTCATCCATATCATCACTTTTATAATAATCAATTACATCTCCATCTAATAATTCAAATTCATATTCTGTATAGATTTTATCTTTTATTTCAATTCCTAATTTTGTTAGTATTTCAAAATCTTTTTCACTAAAATATTTTTTCAAATCTACTAATTCTTTATTAAAGTATTTCTCTTTCCACTTTCTATGTAGTTCTCTATAATCAATCTTTGGTTGAGATTTTTTGTGTAAATTCAACATTTCCATTTCTTGAAAATAAATCATTGATTCTTTAAATCCTAATTTGAAAGCCTCTTTTAATTCTAATGCGTGTATTTCTCCTTCTAAATATTCTATTTCTAAAATTGCTTCTTTTTCTTCTTTTGTTAATTCTGCAACTTGATCATTTTCTAAAAAATCCTGTATTTTAGGATTTTTTTCCTTAAACATTTTTATTTGTTCTTGTAAATCTTTATAATCTTCTCTTTCTAATAAATTTTCTTGTCTTTGTTGTTCAAAATATCCATCAAATCCATTTTCATATTGATTCATAAAACTATTCATTAATTCTTTCATTTCCAATATTTCTAATGGCCTCATCTTCTAAACTACTACTTTTGTTTTTAATCCATACAGCATAAGTTTGTTTATAATCAAAATTATCAACATCTGTTTTTAATAGATCCACATTGAAATCCATAAGATCGTAGTTATATAAGTAATACTCAATTTTTCTTATAGTTTCTCTATACAAATAATTCTCCATGTTCTTGTAAGAATTTTCTTGATAGATAAAATCCTAAATCATTTTTAGATTTGAATTTTCTTTGATATTGAGTACCATTATCCTTTTCACATACCAACATATATTGTTCTCCATATTTTAGTAATAAGCAGTAAAATTTGTTAGTTGTAAAAGCAAATATAACATCTTTTTCTGGTTCTACTTTTTCAAAATCTGAATCTTCTTTAGATAATAATTCAATTAATTCTGCAATTTCTAAATCATCAATATCACAAATGGTAATATCTACACATTTTAACATTTCTAATAATCTAGTAATTATTTCTTTGCAATTTATATTACTTGAGCTTAAACACTCTTTTGCCTTTTTATATAATATTTTTTCTTCTAACATTGTTAGGTCTAGTTCCTTATCATTTTCAATTTTCTGCAATAATTCATGAATGATATATAAATCTTCTAAATCTTTCTTTTGTTCATCAGTAAGTTTATTGTATTTTTCAAATATATTTATCATATATCGTACCCTCCTATATCTTCATTTTCATCTTTTTTAGGTATAAAAAAAGAAGGACTTGTATTATCCTTCGTTAATTCATTTGTTATACTTTTATAATAATAATTGATAAAACTCTCAATAGGATTATTCTGATCTTTATATTCTTCCTCTTTAAGTTTGCAATCATTATATATTTTAATTAACTTATCTCTACTAACTTTATATGCTAAATGTTGTAATTTTCCTCTAACCATTAAAGCTATTGAATAAGTCATATTTTTTATCTTATCTAAATTTTCTCCAGTTATATATTGTATAGATTCTTCTGTATATAACATTTCGTATTTTTCTAATAGTTTATATATTTCATTAAAATCTACTTTTGAAAATTCTTTTGGAAATTCTTTCTTATTATTTAAAATATAATTAAATAATCTATCTATCATATTATTATTTATAATATTATATTGTCTTTTTTGAAACATACCCTCTGTTTTATTTAAGACATGGGGGTATGTTTTATTTAAAACATAGGGTGTGTCATTAGGATATATTCTTCTTTGTATTATTTCTCCATTCTCATTAGTAATTATATCAACATGTAAAAATCCTTTATTTCTTAAATGGGAAACCCATGTAGAAATAGTATGTGGAATAACATTAAATAAATTACCTAGATAAGTATTGGATGCAAAGCAATAACCTTCTTTATTTGATAAAACTGTAATAACAGCATATAATAATTTTTCATTTGGTTTTAATTCTTTATTAAATAAAACTGTTGATGGTATAACTGCATAATATCCAATATTACTTTCTTCATTCAAAACTTTTCCCCCTTCCTACAAAAAATAAAAGATCATATAAAAATTATACAATCTTTCATTCGCTTTTTAAAATCGATTTTAAGGTGTTTTTTATTTTATTGGTAATTTTTTTATCGTTTGAAATTTTTTAAATACCTAGAATAAGCTTTTAAAGGTTTGATAACAAAATGGTTCAGTCGAATACGCACCATTTTGTTATCAATAGTTGATAATCGATAACAATAAATGGACTAAATGATAACATTTTGGAGCTAATTCTTCTGTTCCAATATCATTTAAAATTGCTTTTGCCTTTTGGTCTGGCATGCCAAATCTTTGAGACAAATATCTTAAAGAAGCAGCAAGTTCTCCATCTGGTCCACCATATTGTGAAATAATCACCTTAGCAAGTTTTGGATTTGGACATTTTATATTAATTGGATATTGTAATGTCTTATTATAAGTCCACATTAATAATTCCCCCTTTCCCATGGCCAGTTTTCGTTTTGTTTGGAGGAACTATTTGTTTATACAATTCTTATATTCATAACTATTATTAAAATAGATATAAAATAGGCTTCAAATGGATATTTTAAATCTATCCACTCGAGGCTTTTTTTGATGGCTTTAAAGTGGATATTTTGATAGACTTCTAATATGCTAAAAATAAATAAAAACTCAAAAAAAGTTGTTTGGAGTTTAAAGGGTATGATACAGAAAAGAGATTTTAAGAAAATTAAGTGTGTATATTGTTTTATGTTTTGATATAGATATATAGCTAATTAAAATTAATGTAAAAATTTGTTGAAGATACAGATTTTTTATGATAGTATAATACTCAATAAAAAAAGAATTTAAGGAGCATAAAAATGAGAATTGGTATAGATATAGATAACTGCATATCTAATTTTGATGATACATTATTAAAAGAATATTTAAAACATGATAAAGAATTAAGAAATACTGGAATTATAAATGAAAATCCAGAATATTTGAGAAAAGGAATGTTTGATTGGACGGATGAAGAAGAAATGAGTTTTTATAATGCAAATATTGAAAATTTTGCAAAAAAGCTAAAACCATTAGAAGATTCAGCCTATTACATAAAAAAATTAAAAGAAGATGGACACGAAATATATATTATAACTGGAAGAAATAATGGAGAATATATAAATCCTTATGAATTAACTGTTGAATGGCTAAATAAATATGATATTATTTATGATAAATTAATTCTTACAGATGCCTATGATAAACATGCAAAAACAGTAGAATGTTTAAAAAATAATATTAATTTAATGATTGAAGATAGTACAAGAATAAGTTTAGATTTAATAAATAATGGAATTAAAGTTTTTACAATGAACACAAGATATAATCAAAAAGAGCAAACATTAGACAGAGTTTCAAAATGGAAAGAAATATATGAAAGAATATCAAAATTAAATAAAAAAGATGATAAGCAAAAAGTAAATGTTATTTTGGATACTGATATTTACAATGAATGTGATGATCAATTTGCTCTTTCCTATTTACTAAAATCACAAGATAAATTTAATATTGAGGCAATTACAGTAGCACCATATCATCATGATAATAATATATCAATAGAAGAAGGAACTGATAAAAGTTATGATGAAATCATTAAAATATGTAATTGGTTAAATTTTGACTCGACTAATAAAGTATTTAAAGGTTCAACAGACTATGTAATAAATGATTATAACGAAGAAAATGATGCAGTAAATAAAATTATAGAAATTGCAAATAAAAAGGATAAAACTTATATTTTAGCAATAGGAGCGATAACAAATATAGCTATTGCCATAAAAAAAGAACCTAAAATAATTGATAAAATTGAAGTTATTTGGCTTGGAGGAAATAGTTTTTTAAGTAAAGATAATAAGGAATTTAATTTTAAACAAGATGTACAAGCTGTAAGAACTGTTTTTGAATCAAAAGTAAAATTAACTATTATACCTTGTAAAAATGTAGCATCAAATTTAAGTACATCAATATATGAACTAGAACATTTCTTAAAAGGTAAAAATGAATTATGCGACTATTTATGTCAAAGATTTTATAATGATGGTGTACATGGTATTCAAGAAAGAAGAGTTATTTGGGATATTAGTGTTATAGCTTATATGATTAATAGAAAATGGTTTGATACCGAAGAAGTTAGTTGTCCCAATATCAATGATGATACATCTTATGAACTAACAGAAAACAGCCATAAAATAACAATTGTTAATTATTTGAATGTTGATAAAATATTTAAAGATTTATTTAAGAAATTAGGAGAATAAAAATGAAATTAACAAGTAACAAAGCATTAGAAATGCTAGAAAATTTTAGAGGAACAACTCAAAGTGATAAATGGATAAATCATTGCATTTGTGTAGGAAATACAGCAGGAAAAATTGCTAAAGCTTTAACTGAAAAAGGTTACAATGTAGATATAGATAAAGCAATATCACATGGGTATGTTCATGATATTGGAAAATATAGTGATAAACCACAAAGTCATGAAATGAAAGGATATGAAATTTTAAAAGAAAAAGGTTTTGATGAAGATTATTGTAACATCTGTTTAACACATTCATTTTTGAATAATGATATTATTTGTACAGCTGGTGGTGTTCCAGATCTTGCAAAAAATCCATTTTTAACTGAATTTATAAAAAACCATGAATATACAATGGAAGAAAAAATAGTAAATTTGTGTGATTTAATGTGTACAAGTATAGGAAATGTTTTTACAATAGATAAAAGACTAATTGATCTTATTATAAGAAAAGGTGGTCATCCAAATACACAATATCATGTAAAAGAAACATATAAATTAAAAGCATATTTTGATGATTTGTTAGGATATAATCTTTATGATTTATTTCCAGAAATAAAAGAAAATTTGTAAAAATTTAAATAATACACTATATATAAATATTTTAAGCACATTTATAATTCTTTATCAAGTAATAAATTTTGCATTTTCATAGATAGCATAGAAGAGCCTTATCTGACAACTATGTCAAAGAAGGCTCTTCTAATTGGATAACTAATATCCGTTGGATTTAATGGTTTCCGTTCCTACAGATTTTCAGCGAAAGAACATAAATGGGCTTTCCAAAGTCGTTGATTAATCTGTGTTTACAGTCTTTCCCGCACATCTCAATGCTGCCATCAGGGAAAATATAGAATTCTCTTGTTTTCTTTACTTGCTTTCCTCCATGAATCTGTTTATTGTGTCCATGCCAGTCAATTACCAGGTCTTCGGATTCTACATACATATACTCAAATTTATGAACTGTATGTTTGTAGTAAAATTCCCCTACCCTCTGGTACCAGACTTCTCCAAGTACAGTATCATCATTTTCTTTTCTTGCCCAAATGTGACTTTTAGAATTACATTTAAGAATACACTCCAGTTCATCCCAAAAGCTTGAATTAGCTCCTGCACTGAAATAGCTGTCTTCTCTTCGCAATTTGCGAATTTCATTAAGACATTTCATGTCAAATGGTTGTAAATCTTTCCGCAATGCTTCCATAAAAATACCTCCAACTTGTTGTATTCTACTTTAACTAACTGTTACTATACAATAATAGCATAAATTTATGTAATTTTCAATAAGTTTAACATAAAATCTTTCATTATTCACATTTTTATTAAAGTGGATATATTTTTCTTCTATAAACATTGAAAAATAAGCATTAAAAAATTTCACTTGTATATATTTTCAAAACAAATAAAATGTTATATAATCTATGTAGTAGCAATTAATATGCAAATTGCTACTACAAAACTATATAAAAAAACAAGTAAACACATTTTGAACTAAAATGAATAAATATAAATTATCTTTGGACAATTTATATTTATTTTTTTCGTTCATAAACTTATGTAGAAGGTGATTCAATGCAAAAAAACACATTACAACCTAAAGTTACAAATATATATAATGAAAATGGCTTAACACTTACAGAATTAATGCAAGAATGGATAAATGAAAATTATTTTTTTTGGAATTTAAATAATGATAAAGATGAAATAAAATATAAATGTATAAATAAATAGTTATCGTAAATTTAAACTCTAGGAAGGAGGCTAAATGCAAGAGTTAAACTATAACTTTTCTCCTACTTATTTTAAAGTAGGAATTTACACAAGGCTTTCAAGAGAAGATGAAAAAGACAAAGAATCTGAAAGTATTGATACACAAAAAAAGTTACTAACAAACTATATTAAAAGTCAAGGTTGGACTTTATTTAAAATATATGTAGATGATGGATTTACTGGTACAAATTTTAATAGACCAGATTTTAAAAATTTAATCAATGATATTGAACTCGGAAATGTCAATTTAGTCATTACAAAAGATTTATCAAGACTTGGTAGAGATTACATTGAAACAGGATATTATTTGGAAAAATACTTCCCTTTAAAAAATGTGCGATATATCGCTTTAAATGATGGGATAGATACATTTGACAATAACAACACAAATAATGATATGACACCATTTAAATCAGTTTTTAATGATATGTATGCAAAAGATATTTCAAAAAAGGTTCGCTCTAGTTTACTAACCAAAGCATCTAGTGGACAAAACATCAAATCTTTCTTACCTTATGGCTATAAAAAAGATGAAAAGGACAAAAATATCATTTTAGTAGATTATGAAGTCTCTCCTATTGTTCAAAAAATATTTGAAATGTATTATGCTGGAAACAATAAAACTGAAATCTGTAGATATCTAAATAATAATAAAATACTAACACCACTTGCCTATAAAAGAAAAGCGACAAACTATTTTAATCCAAACAATAAAACAAATTCATGGAGTACAACAATGATCTCTAAAATTCTTAGAGATAGAATTTATACAGGAGATTTAGTGCAACATAAATATAGCAAATTAAATTATAAAACGAAAAAAATTATTAATGTACCAAAACAACAACATATTATTATTGAAAATAATCACGAACCAATTATAGATAGAAATATTTTTAATAGTGTTCAAATTATGCTTGATAAAAAGTCAAATGAATGGAATTACACTGCTTATTCTGCTCATTTATTACAAGGGTTAGTTTTATGCAAAAAATGTAAATCAAAAATAACCTATAATAAAAATCATGGAAAATATTTTAGATGTGTGTGTTCTTCTTATAAAAGAAATGGTAGTAAATTTTGCTCAAATATCCATTTAAGAGAAGATACATTAATAAATAGTGTAATTGATAGTCTAAAAGAAAATATTGCTAATTTTCTAAAATATGATGAATTAGAATATATCTGTCCTAACACTCAAATAGATAATAAAAAATTAGATTACTTAGATTCTAAAATAGCTGAAAAAAATAATTTAATTCAGTCTTTGTATGAGGATAAAGTAAAGGGAATTATAACAGTGGATTTATTTATTAAACTTTCTAAACAATATGAAACAGATAAAAAGACCTTACTAAATCGATTTCAAAAGGAAAAAGAGATTAATAAAAATACAATAAAAAAAGAAGATTTAATCTGTAATGTGAAAGAATTAGTAGATTTTAATGAAAATAACGTGGATAGAAATTTTCTTTTAAAATTAATTGATAAAATTGAAATAGATGATGATAATATTGATATTTATTATAAATTTAAAGCGATTTAAACTTTTAGTATAATTCTTATCCCAAATATAGAATATTTGAAATTGCAACAACTTTTAAAGTCAAATTCTAATAAATCCAAAAGAAGGATTGTAAATTCGCTATGAACTTGCTATAATAAATACATAAATTTAAAGAAAGGAGCTGATATTTATGTCTGAAGCACAAATTCAAGCAATCAAAGATGTTATTAAAATGACACCAAGACTTAATGTAGAATGTTTAAATTCTGTTAAAATCTTAATGGAAAAAGCAATTGATTCTGAACTATTAAGACTAGAGCCTACTGTCATTTTAGAAAACATGGATATTACTGAAAAAGTAATGTATTTAGACTATTTAACAGAAAGCAAAGATACCAAAGAAAAAGAACTAGAAAATGCAATATCTTTTGAAGAAATACTACAAAGAGAGGGGTTGACCTATGATGATTTACAGAGGACAAGCCTATAAGTAACAATTTTTTAATTTAAAAATCTTAACATTAAACTCTAAATTATATTTTATTCAATCAGAGTTTAAAATTCTCCCAAACCAAACGAAACCCATGGCTCTTCTAACCATCTCCACTTATTACAAGGGTAATTAATGGTAAGAGGTCCATATACTTTTTGATATTTATCTTTCAATTCTTTTACATGCTTACAATATTTTCTATGCAAACAAAGTGCTTTTTCATCTTCTGGGTGTGTATCTAAATACAATGCCAATTCAGTAATTGCAAAATCATAACATCTAATATGATTTATCATTTCTCTTCTAGCCTCGCAATCTACTGTTCTTTCTACTTCACAAGCACAACATTCTTGGCTACAATTTCTATTTTCTTCTACTGACATTTATTACACCCCTTCCCTATTTTATTAGTTTCTCTAATATAATTTATTTCTTCCATAGATTGACCTGGAACATAAGGGCTAACTAATTCTGGAAAAATAGTTCCCATTTTCAATCCAACACATGGTTTAAAGGTTTTATCCATATATTGAATTGGCACATAACTTTGAGCTAACATTGGATTTTCTGGAAATACACTATATTCTTCATCAAATCCACAATCACAGCCATTAGTATATTCTTCATAAGAAACAACATCATTACATTGTTTTTCTATCATATCATTTTGTAAATCGCATGAATCATTGTTATAACTATTGTTCATACAAAAACATTTTTTTCTAAACATCTTTCTTCCTCCTTTTACTATCATAATATGCCTTTTATTTACAAAATGATACAAAAAAATCCAAACTCTTATTGAGTCTGGATTTATATTTCCAATTTTTAAATGTTATTCTAAATAATTATCAATTTTCTTAATAAAAATAGTACTTTCGATAATATCCATAATTCCATAAAAGATAATAATTGCTCCAACAATCTGTACCATTGCTCCATTTGTTACTAAAATATAAACTCCTGCAATTATAGTTGCTATTGATAATATAAAAGTCAATAGCCATAATCTTGATTTATAATCTTTCCAAACAATTGTAGTCTGTAAATTCATAATTCCACTATATATAATCCAAAGTCCTATTAATATTCTAAATACAGAAGCTATCATTCCAGCACAAAACATAATAATAATCCCAGCAATAATTATTACAATAGCAACTGCTAATAAATAATTATCCGTTTTTCTTGACGCAAAATAATCAATTCCTTTTAAAACACCCATTACAATACAAATAGTTCCTAAAATAAATGAAATCATTGATGTAACAAATTCTGGACGTGATATTAATGCTAGTCCTAATATTACAAATAAAAATGATATAATAATATCGCTCCAACTTGATTTCTTTAAAAATCTTTCCATTAATAATTACCTTCTTTCTTAAAAAGCAAAACAACACTCATATCCTAAGATATAAGCGTCATTCTTTTATTTTAAGCATTTTCAGTTTCTTTCTTAGCTACTACTTCTTTTCCATCATAATAACCGCAGTTTTTGCAAACTCTATGTGGCATTACTGGTTCATGACAATGTGGGCAGCTTGAAAGTGTTGGTTTGTCTTTTTTCCAAGTTGATCTTTTTGAGTGCGTTCTTGCTTTTGACCATCTTCTTTTTGGTTGTGCCATTCTAATTCCCCCTTTGCTTGTAGATATAGATTTATATCTATTTATAGTTTTTACTTATTTTTATTACTATAAAATTATACAAGTATTTTCCTATTTTGTCAATAGCTAGAAATCTTTAACTTTTAACTTTTTTAATTACAATGTTTTTCATATAAATATTTAATATTTTTCCTTGTTATAGCTTTATCTATTCCATCATTTGCTACTTGTGTCATAACATCAGTAATAAATTCTCTTATCTTAGGGTTCATTTCAATTCTATTTTTCTCTCTTTTCTCCCAATATATCAATTCAGCTTCTTTTGTCCAGTTCTTTTTATTATATACTATACTTGCTGCTAATTTATCACAAATCATTTCAGCAGCATATGGATAAGGAATAATTGGTGTTATATTTGGTGCATGATGGTCTACCCAATATTCTGCATGATGTTTATTTCTTCCTTTATGATGTAACCAAGCTACTGAATATCCTTTATCCTTTTTTGCTTCTGTAATTGGTGAATAATCACCTACATAATAATTAACACCCTCCCAAAATTCTGTTGGCGAATATTTAGATAAATCATGTACTAATCCTCTCCAGGGAATTCCTATTTTACAACATAATTTGAATACTAACCATTTATGATATGTAATCAACTTAAAATGCTTGATTACATTTTTTAATTTCATTTTTACTATCAATCCTTTCATTAAAAGCTTAAATAATAGAATGAATAATTTTTAGATATTATTTAATTTTTTCTTCTAATTTAGTTTACTATATATTTTTTTCAAAATCAATAAATTTCCTTATACTTTTTGCATATACTATTAATAATTTATGTATTTGGAGGTTAGTATGTGTGGATTTGTAGGGTTTGCTAATTATAAGCAAGGAATTTTACCAAATAAAGAAATTATTGAAAATATGAATCAAACACTCATGAAAAGAGGACCTGATGAAGATGGTTATTACATAAACAATCATATTGCATTAGGTCATAAACGTTTAATTGTAATTGACCCTAAAGGTGGCAAACAACCAATGATAGAAAAACAATCTTTTGGAGATTTTGTTATTTGCTACAATGGTCAAATTTATAATACAAAAGAACTAAAAAAAACATTAGAAGAAAATGGTTTTACCTTTAAAGGTCATTCAGATACAGAAGTTTTATTAAAAAGCTATATTCACTATGGAAATGATGTTGTTCATCATTTAAATGGAATTTTTGCTTTTGCTATTTGGAATGAAAAAAAACAAGAATTATTTTTAGCACGTGATCATTTTGGAGTAAAACCTTTATTTTATACTATAAAAAATGATACTTTAATTTTTGCTTCTGAACTAAAAGCAATATTCAAATACCCTGGCATTGAAAAAGAAATGGATGCACAAGGGATTTCAGAAATGTTTGGTATTGGTCCTAGTCATACACCTGGAACTACCACATTTAAAAATATTTTTGAAATAAAACCTGCTCATTTGGGAATTTTTAATTCATCTGGTCTTCATTTAGAGAGATACTGGAAATTAACTTCAAAAGAACATACTGATACTTTCCCTAGAACATGTGAAAAAGTTAAGTTCTTACTACATGATGCTATTACTCGTCAATTAGTTTCTGATGTTCCTTTATGTACTTTTCTTTCTGGTGGATTAGATTCTAGTATCATAACTAAATTTGCTGCTGATTATTGTGAAAAAGAAGGATTACCTCCTTTAGACACTTATTCAATTGATTATGTAGATAACGATAAAAATTTTGTTAAAAGCGATTTTCAGCCAAATTCAGACAATTACTATATTAATTTAATGAATGAAAATTTACACACAACTCATCATAAAATTGTTATTGATACTCCTGAACTTGCTTCTTATTTAGAAGATGCAATGATTGCTAGAGATATGCCTGGAATGGCTGATATTGACTCTTCTTTATTATTATTTTGTAAAAATGTAAAAAAAGAAATGACAGTATCTTTAACTGGTGAATGTGCAGATGAAATTTTTGGTGGTTATCCTTGGTTCTTCCGTGAGGATGCTTTAACTAGTAATACATTCCCTTGGTCTATTGCTATTTCAGAAAGGCAAGAATTACTACATCCTGAAATATCTAAAAAAATTAATTTAAAAGAATATGTAGATTTTCGTTATAATGAAAGCTTAAACGAAGTAGAAATTTTAGATAGTGATTCTAAAGAAACTGCTGAAAAAAGAAAAATTTCTCATTTGACTTTGAATTGGTTTATGCAAACATTACTTGACCGTTCTGATAGAATGGCTATGTATAATGGTTTTGAACTTCGTGTTCCTTTCTGTGACTACAGATTAGCAGAATATGTATGGAATATACCTTGGGAAATAAAAGCTTTAAATGGCAGAGAAAAAGGATTGCTTCGTTATATCGCTAGAGATTTTTTGCCTAGTGAAATTGTTGATAGAAAAAAATCACCATATCCAAAAACTCATAATCCTACTTATTTAGCTAAAGTTAAACTTATGCTTACTGATATTATGAAAGATAAAAATGCACCAATTAATAATTTGTTAAATCGTGATTTTATTTTGAATATTCTAAATACAGATGGTAAAGCTTTTTGCCGTCCTTGGTTTGGTCAACTAATGACCCGGCCCACAATTAATGGCATACCTTTGTCAAGTAAATATGTGGCTTGAGAAATATCAGCCTAAAATTGAATTATAAAATATTTTATGATATAATTTAATTACTTTATGTGTAAAAAGGAGACCAACTATGACAATGACATTATTAGATTTTAAATCACGGTGGTCTAGGTTTATCGGCCTTCGGAAATTCAAAAAAGAACATCCAAAAGTGGTCTATCGTTCATGGCGGATTTGGTACTGAACTTCACACTGTTTATTTCGCTAAGATAGAATACTAAATTTGTTAGCTATGCAAGTTTTTTCCCTGCATAGCTTTTCTTAAATTGCTTCCTTCAATCCTTTTATATATTCTATATCATTCATTTTAGATATAGCAAAACATTTCTTTCCTAAATCTTTTAAAGATGCTCCACAGTGATATAATTCTTTTCTCTACAAATGCATTCATTATATTAATACTTACTTGGATTGCAATTTCATTTTTTAGTAATCCTGAAAGCATTGCTATTCCCTGCTCTGTAAATACTTTCTAGTTACTTTTCTTTTATCAAATTCTTCCTTTGTCAGTTGAAAGCAAAAATTTTCTGGAAATCTTTCTTTATTTCTTCTTACAACAAGGTTTATATATTTTGTTTCATAATGATACATAGCAACATCACTATCTAACATTACTTGTCTTTTCCTTTATACTTCCCCATAACCTTTTTCTATAACAGATTCTTCTATCTCATTTACTCTTTTCATAGTAGAAACCATCCACTTTGTCAATACAATCTTAACATTTTTAACATTTAGCTCTATACCTTTAGCAATACATGATTCTTTTAACTGAAAATACTCTGCTTTTAAAATAGGTATCATAGAAAGTGAAATACAAACCAATAATTCAATATCCTCCAAATTTACCTTAAAATACTTTAATGGAGTACAAAGAATTTTAACAGTATTAGCTATTTCCCTTACAGTTGTTGTTTTAGAATAAATAAAAGTAATATTACATACTAAAAGTAACTTAATAGCAACAAAAATAGCATACTCGTAATTTGCTAATATTACATTTATTATAACTGTTAACAAAATAAAAGGTAATAATTTTATTAAGTTTTCTATTGTTTGCGACAATTTCACTTTAAAAATTATCATAGCTAAAAAATTTATAAATAATACAACGAAAAAAAGAACATTGCTTTCAATAAAAAATATAAAAGTTGCATATATAACAAACAATAAAAATAATATACTATTTTTCATATTTTATAACTTCCTTCAACTTACTTACAAAGCCCCCCATAGAATAATCTGTTAGCTGTATTTCTATTCCTTCTCGTTTTAATCTTTGTACTATTTCTAAAATAAGAGGAACTTTAATGTCATATTGTGTAAATACATCTAGCTTATCTATTAACTCCTCTTTTTTAATTTCTTCTACTATAATTCCATCATTTAATAAAATAATTCTATCTGCTAATAACATTTCTTCTGCTACATTAGTAATATAAATAATTGTATAGCCCTCTTTTTTCAAATTTTCAACTACATTATATATTTCTTCTTTTCCTTTGCTATCAATCATAGTTGTTGGTTCATCAAACACAATTATTTTAGGTTGTTTAGCTAATACTTCACTAATTACAATTCTTTGCTTTTGACCAAGTGACAATTCATATAAATCCTCATTTATCTTATCACTCATATTTACTTTACTTAAAGCATTTTTTATACGATTTTTTATTTCTTCTTTATTTAATCCCTTTAAAGCAAAAGATACTTCATCTATCACATTATTAAATATAATCTGATTTTCTGGATTCTGAAAAACAATTCCTATTCTTTTTCGTATTTCTTCTTTGTTTTTCTTGTCAGCTACATCTAATCCATCTATCAAAATCTTTCCTTGTTTAGGTGTAATAATACCAGAAATCAATTTTCCTAAAGTTGATTTTCCAGAACCATTTTTTCCCATAATGACTATTGTTTCTTTTTCTTCTACTCTTAAATTAATTTGCTTTAATATATCTTTTCCCTTTTTATATCGATATGTTACGTTTTCTATATTAATCATTTTCGCCCCTTAAATATTTGTTAAATGGTTTTCTTAAACACTTTTCTAAAAAGATTATAACTACAATTTTGATTGGTATCATAATTAATTCTTTTACAATTCTAGAAGCTACCAATACCATAAAAGCTTTTCCTGTTGTAATATTCAGCCACAAAGTGTTTAATCCAACATTACAAATTATTGTAACTAAAATAGATGATATAATAACCCTTATTATAAATTGTTTGTTAGTATAAGTTTTTTCTTCTTTTTGGTATAGCAATACCCCATAAATAGCTGCCGCAACAGCGGTAGTTACAGTATAACCAATAAAAAATGAGCCAAATGGGAATAAAGTTGCACCTATTAAATCAGCAAGTACACTTACTAGTATTGTCCATTTAGTTCCAAGCCATATTGCACATAGCATTGTTGGTACAAATGAAAATCCAATAGTTACAATAGGTGTTTTTATTGATAAAAACCTAGATAATATTATTTGCATAGCTAGCAATAATGCTGCTAGTATAATTTTTTTATTTTTTGACATCTTTACTTCATTCCTTCTTTACTTGATTTATTTCATCTTTTCTTTTATTCTTACTAAAATATTTAATGCGTCAATAGGAGTAAGTTCATTTAAATTAATCTTATCTACTTCATGAGCAATTTCAGCTAATTTATAATTATACATATCAAACTGACCATCTACTTGTTTCTTATCTTGTTTTTCTTGTTTTTTGCCAGTCAAAACATTTTTTCTTTCTAATGAGCGTAAAATTTCATCAGCTTTTGTAGTCACCATTTTAGGAACACCTGCTAGCCTAGCTACATGAATACCATAACTTTCATCTGTTCCCCCTCTTACAATTTTTCTTAAGAAAATAATGTCTTCTCCTTTTTCTTTTACAGCAATTGAATAATTTTTAATTCCTTCTAACTTGTACTCTAATTCAGTTAACTCATGATAATGGGTCGCAAATAATGTTTTTGCCCCACATTTTTCTTTATCACTAATAAACTCTGCTACTGCCCACGCAATAGATAAACCATCATATGTAGAAGTTCCTCTTCCTATTTCATCTAAAATTACTAAACTGTTATTAGTTGCCTCTTTTAAAATAGTTGCTACCTCCATCATTTCAACCATAAAAGTACTTTGACCCATGCTTAAATCATCTGATGCACCAACTCTTGTAAAGATTTTATCTACCACTCCAATTTTAGCACTTTCTGCTGGTACAAAACTTCCAACTTGTGCCATTAACGTAATTAATGCAACTTGCCTCATATATGTAGATTTACCAGCCATATTAGGTCCTGTAATAATTGATAAACGATTTTCTTGCTTATCTAAATAAGTATCATTTTCTACAAAACTCCCTGGTCCTAAGATTTTCTCAATTACAGGATGTCTTCCATTTTTTATATCTATAGTTCCTGAACTATTTACTTCTGGCATACAATAATTCATGTCTTCTGCTACTTCTGCAAAAGAAGTTAAAACATCTAAACTAGATATTACTTCACTTGTTTTCTGTAATCTTTTTACATTTTTAGCTATTTTCTCCCTAATAGCAACAAATGCGTCATATTCTAAACTTACAACTTTTTCTTCTGCCCCTAAAATTTGATTTTCTAAATTCTTCAATTCTTCTGTAATATATCTTTCAGCATTTGTCAAAGTCTGTTTTCTAACAAACCTATCTGGAACTTGATTTAAATAAGATTTTGTTACTTCAATAAAATAACCAAATACTTTGTTAAACCCAATTTTTAAATTTTTAATACCTGTTTTTTCTCTTTCATCTAATTCTAATTGTACTAACCAATTCTTTCCTTCAGTTTGCGCAGTTTTTAAGGTATCAATTTCTTCATCATATCCTAATTTTATAATTCCACCATCTTTTACTGTCATTGGTGGGTCATCAATAATAGCATTATCAATTAGTTGGTATATATCTTGTAACTCGTCTAAATTTTCTGCTAATTCTTTTAATAAGTCTGTCTTGCAATTTGCTAAACTTCGCTTTATTTCTGGTAATTTTAATAGCGAGTTTTTTAAAGTAACCATATCTCTTGCATTCGCATTTCCATAAGCCATCTTTCCTGCTAAACGTTCGATATCATATACTTTCTTTAAATTATCAATTACATCTCCTCTTAACATTACATTGTCTTTTAACTCTTTTACTGCATCTAATCTTTTATTAATTTCTACTACATCAACTAACGGGTCATTTAGCCATCTTCGTAAAGCTCTTCCTCCCATCGAAGTTGATGTTTTATCTAACACCCATAATAATGTTCCTTTTTTTGATTTATCTCTTAACTTTTCAGTAATTTCTAAATTTCTTCTAGCATTAATGTCTAACGCCATATACCTAGACAATTGATATACTACAATTTTATTAATATGATCTAATGTTGTTTTTTGAGTTTGCTCTAAGTATTCTATTAAAGCATGAATAGAACTAATTACTAAACTTTTTTCTTCAAAGTTTTCTATTTTTTTACCATTATTATTTACAATATTAAATCGTAGTTCTAAATTTTCTATATTGCTATTAAAAAATTTATCATCAAATGTTGTTATATATACATTTTCAAACCTTTCTTTTATTTTGTTAATTTCTTCAGTAGAATCTGACATCATAGAATTAACAACTAATTCCGAAGGTGTATATCTTGCTAATTCATCTAACAACATAGGAAAATTATTATTGTCTTTAATTTCTGCTGAATAAAATTCACCTGTTGTTATATCACAAACACTTATTCCAAAATAGATTCCGTTTTTAAAAATTGACATTATATAATTATTTTTTCTTTCTTCTAACATATTGCTTTCTACTACTGTTCCAGGAGTTACTACTTTAATTACTCCTCTTTTTACAATTCCTTTTGTATTTTTAGGGTCTTCTAATTGTTCACATATTGCTACTTTATAACCTTTATTTACAAGTCTTGCTATATACATTTCTGCCGCATGATGCGGTACACCTGCCATAGGTGCCCTTTCTTCTTGTCCACAATCTTTTCCGAGTTAAAGTTATTTCTAATTCTCTTGCAACTAATATAGCATCATCAAAGAACATCTCATAGAAATCTCCTAATCGATAAAACAATATACAGTCTTTATATTCTTCTTTTGTTTCAAGATATTTTTGCATCATTGGTGAATATTCTGCCATTTATTTTTCTCCTTTCAAATACCACATATGTTCAGAAACAATTTTTAGATTAATCATTTTTCCTATTAGTTTTTTATCACCTTCAAAAATTACTACTTTATTACTATCAGTTCTTCCTGTTAGAAAATCTTTATTATTTTTGCTTTCCCCTTCAACTAAAACTAACTGATGTGTTCCTACATATTTTTGATTATTCTCACCTATTTGGCTTTCTACTAAAGCCTTTAACTTGTCAAATCTTTTATGTTTTTGCTCTTCAGGAATTTGATTTTTCTTTTTTGCTCCTGGTGTTCCTACTCTTTTAGAATAAATAAACATATATACTTGCTCAAATTTTACTTTTCTTACAACATCTAATGTATCTTCAAATTCTTTATCTGTTTCTCCTGGAAATCCTACAATAATATCTGTTGACAATG
>CANPAC010000016.1 GCA_947571975.1 uncultured Clostridium sp.
TTTCTTTTCATATCTGTATATACATCTGTAAACTCTCTTTCTTTGCATTTCCATATACCATTTACTAATTCCATTTCATAAGGGTTATCATCTGCACCTAATGACTTTGGTGTAGATAAATCACAAAACACAAGCTGTGTAGATTTTTGGTCTTTTGTTTTTTCCCATATTTCATATACATTTTTAACACAAGCATTTACTTTGCTATTTTCATCATCTGGTAGCTGACTATTTATAAGTCTTTGGTCTAGTGCTAGTTTTCTTCCCTCGTTTGTAATCGCTAACATATTGTCTTCCCAGACTTTAACTACACCTGCTCTAATTTTCTCTGCTCTTTCTCCTAAATCTGCCACCATATCTTTTTGTATTTGTGTTGCATTTACTGCTACATTATGCTTTTCAACTTCTGGTGTTGGCAATTTTAATGTTTCTGCTGTTTGAATATCTGCCACTTCACGAAACATTGTCATTAGCTCTGGTATATTATGAAATTTTGCAAATCTTGTCTTTATTTGGAACTTATCTCCCTCTGGTGCTAATGTCATTGCTGTAACAGTTTCTCCAAATGTACTTGCCCAACTATCAAAATGTTGTAAGTGATTTTTTACTAATGTATTGTACTGCAAGTATCTCTGCATTGTATATAACTCTGACATACTATTGCTAACTGGTGTTCCTGTGGCAAACACAACACCTTTTCCTCCGTGTTATTTCATCCATATACTGACATTTCATAAACATATCGGAACTTTTTTGTGCGTCCCCACTTTGAACTCCTGCAATTTTTTTCATTTTACTTTGTAAAAATAGGTTTTTATAATAATGTGCCTCGTCTACAAATAGTCTATCAACTCCGTAGCTGTTCAAATGTAATTACATCATCTTTTTTATCTGCATTGTTTAGCTTTTCTAACTTTGCCTCTAGTGCTTTTTTTGTTCTTTCTAGTTCTCTTATTGTAAATTTTTCGCCTTCCATTGCTTTTGTTTCTTCTATGCCCTCTATTATTTCTTCTATTTGAGATTCTAAAAAATACCTCTGTCTTTCTACTGACATAGGTATTTTTTCAAATTGACTGTGTCCTATCAAAATAGCGTCAAAATCTCCTGTCGCTATTTTAGACACAAATTTTTTTCTATTGTTTTTTGAAAAGTCTTTCTTTGTTGTTACTAAAATGTTTGCTGATGGGTATAATTGTAGGAACTCATTTGAAAATTGTTCAACGATATGGTTTGGAACTACAAAAATACTTTTATTACATAGTCCTAATCGTTTACTTTCCATTGCACTTGCTACCATTTCAAAAGTTTTTCCGAGCTCCGTACCTCGTGAGCAAGTAAAGTATTTCCATTATATAATATTCTTGCAATGGCATTAACTTGATGTTCTCGTAATTTTATTTCTGGATTCATTCCATAAAATTTTAGATAACTTCCATCATATTGTCTATTTCTTATACTATTAAACTTTTCATTATATAATTTTACTAACTTTTCTCGTCTGTCTGGATCTTTAAAAATCCATTCTTCAAACTTCATTCTAATTTCATCTTGTTTTGCTTGTGCTATTGCTGTTTGCTGTTTATCTATAACGCTTTTTTCATCATCTGTTCCAACATTTATCTTTTTGTATATTTTTATATCGTTTAGATTTAAGGTAGTTTCAATTATTTTATATGCACTTGCTTTTTTTACACCATAAGTCTTTGTTGCTTTAACTCCTTTGTCTACTGATTTTCCTGTAACATTCCAAGCTCCTGTAAATTCAGAGTAATGAACTTGTATCTTTTTCTTGTCCCAATAATCTGTATCTAACAATTCATATATAAACTGTTCTATATATTCTGGTGGTATCCAAGTAGCTCCTAATTTTACAGCTATTTCACTTGCTTTTATATCTTCTGGTATTACTTTCTCTAGCTCTCTAACATTTACTTCAAATTCTGGGTTTGCCTCTGCAATTCTTCTTGCAATATTAAGTTTTTCTCTTACATTTCCAGATAAATACTCATCTGCTGTTACATACTTTTTTTCTTCAGCAGGTGTATCTGGTATTCTAAATATTTGTCCCTCTAACTCTTTGACAAGTTTGTCTTCTGTTTTATCTGTAATAGACTGCATATATTCCATATCGACTTTTGCTTTTTCTGTTAGAGAAACAATAAGTGCCTCATTGCTTGTGTCTACCTTTGTTATTTCCTTTTTAGCTTTTATTGTTTTCTTTGAAAACATATCTGCTTTTCTTTGAAAATTACCTTTTGAATCGGTTATTTCTAACGAACACAATAAATAATAGCTACTATCTTCGGAAAAGGCTTGATTATTTCCTCTGCTGTTTATTCTTCCATACTTCTTTACAAAATTATCGTATAACCTATTTAATCTTTCCTGTTCTATTTTTATTTCATTGTCGCTACTATCATCAACTTGTAAGTCTATAAGCTTTCTGGTGCAATCTCGTATTTCTACCATACCTTTTATTCTGTTTTGTGTTGTTTCTGGCAAGTCTTTTTCAAACATTCTACTGTTTTCTCTATAATATACTTTGCCATCAATAACAGTATAGGAATAATTTTTTACTGTCGGATCTGCCTGTATAGATTTTTCTTCATCTTCTATTAGCTCGTCTAAATCGTATTCTTCTATTTCTGATTCTATATTTGAAATAGCATTAGATAGCATATAATCTAAATCGCTACCCTCTATCATTTTACACTCTGTTCGTTCTCCTCCATATTGTGAACTTTCCTTTGTCATTGTTCCCATTATCATATTAGGATTATCGACAAAATATTTATTCATTCTTATTCCATTTTCAGTTGTGTCAAGATTTACCCAGTCATCTTCTATATCTGTGATTTTATCTCTTTTCTTTAAGAATATAATGTCTGATGTTACTTCTGTTCCTGCATTACTTTTGAATGTATTGTCTGGTAGTCTTATTGCTCCAATAAGTTCTGCTCGCTGTGATATATACTTTCTAACACTACTATTTTCTTTGTCCATTGTTCCTTTACTTGTAACAAGTGCTATTATTCCTCCGTGGGCGAACTTTGTCGATTGTCTTTGCAAAAAAGTAATCATGCAATACAAATTTATTTTTGTTATATCTTCTATCATTAGGCTTTATCATATTATCAAATGGCACATTTCCTATTGCAACATCAAAAAAGTTGTCTGGCATATTGGTTTTTTCAAAAGGTTGTATTGCAATAGTGGATTTTTGGTATAATTGCTGTGCTATTCTTCCAGAAATGCTATCTACTTCTACTCCATACATTTTACAACTGTCATTTAATTCTTCTGGTAGCATTCCTAAAAAGTTACCTACACCGACAAGATGGCTCTAATATATTTGCTTGTTTTAGTCCCATATTTTGCAATGCTTTATATATATTTCTTATAACAACTGGTGGTGTATAGTATGCTGTTACACTTGAAGCTCTTGCGTCTTTGTATTCATCTTCAGTAAGTAGTTCTTTTAATTCTGCATACTCACTTGCCCAACTATCGTTTTTATCTTCAAATGCTGATTTTAAGCCACCCCATCCAACATATTTTGAAAGTATTATTTGTTCTTCTGGTGTTGCATATCTATTTTGTTCTTCGCATAATTTTAATACTTTTATAGCCTCTACATTGTTTCTATATTTTTCTTTTGCTGTTCCTACACCTAGATTATCGTCTGTAATTCTAAAATTGTTTCTTTCTTCAGTAGGTATTTCAGGGTGCAAGTCAAAATACTCAATATTTCTGTTCTTTTTGATTAGCTTTTCTGCTATAATTTCCTGTTCTTTTGTATCTTCTATTTGTTCTTCTTGCTTTTCTTCTTTTGGCTGTTCTTGTTGTTTCTCAAAGTTTTCTGCTAATACTTGTGCTAAATGCCTAAAATAATCTACTACATCTCCATTATAAAAGTCTATTTTGACTATCATATCTTTTATTCCTGCTTGTTCTTCTGGTGTAGTAGCTTTTATATTAGCAATGATATTTCCAATTTCAAAATAATGTGTATTATCTTCTGTTTTTATTTCAATAACCTGTTCTAAATCAATTCCTTTTTCTTCTATAAATGTATCTAGCCACTTATTGAAAGCACTTTCTACTTTTTCTTCTGTTTCTGGTACTTCTCTATCTTTTAAGTAATCATTCATAGGATTTTCAGCAACTTTTTCTAGTATATCTTTTATAGCTACTGTTCTTTGATCCAATGGGAATTGATTATCATACATTGTTATTATTTGATTATCTATATTTGAAATAGTAAATTCTTGAAATCCTATATAGATAATATCGCCTACCATAAATGTATAATTGCCTTTGTCATCTTCTGTATTTGTTGTTTCTCCATCAAAAAAAGAAGTATTGTCTACTTCCTTTTCATTATCTTGTTCTTCTAATTGTAAATTACTTCCCTTATTGCTGTCTGTTCTGCTGTTGCTTGAATGTTGTTCATCTGACCTATCCATTCCATTTGGTTGGTTGCTTTCATTTCCTCTGTTATTCCATACTGTTGTTTCATCTTCTCTACTTCCTGTGCTATTCTGTTTACTACTGTTTCCTGTATTGTCATTAGGTGTTGCGTTAGTTTGTTGCTGGCTAGTAGCATTGTGTAAGTTCCCCTCTTGTTCTCTTTTAGGTACTTCAATCTCATTTTGGCGAACTTGCCTAGATTTACTTTCTTGTTTGTTCTCTCTATCGTTAAGTCTGGTATTAGATAATTTCCTTTCATTGTGTAAGTTAGATTCATTCTCAACACTTCCTTTCTCATTTTCTTTATTGTAAATGCTTTGTTTTATTTTTTCCAATGTGTGATTTTTCTTTTTTTCTTGTTTTTGCACATTTATTACTGTCTTTGAAACTTCTAGCAAAATTTCTTTTGAAAAATCCCTAGTTGCTGTTCCAAGTATAGACATTGTTTCAAAAGTGTTAAACTTTTCTATTCCAGAAAAACAGTCTTTTGGAATATAATCATTGACATCTAACCCACATCTTGACATTGTTAAACCTATTGTACTATATAACAGTAATTCTAAAAATGTATTTTCTAATTGTTCACTATTTAATTTTTCCAACTCACTATTAGCTGTTACAGATTTTAATTCTTCTAAATAGTCTTGCATATTATCTACTACACGATTATATACTGTTGATATTATTGCAAGTGGCAAACTACTTTTATCTTCCATTGTTCCGAATTTATCTTCTAATGCCTCTATAATATCATTTGTGTATTTTTCTTCTGCTTGCCATAGTTTGAATTTTCTGCCGTAAACATCACTATTTGTGTCTGATACATCAAAAACAAATCGTAACCCTAATTCGCCCTCTTTTTCTGTGATTAAAGCTATTCCTTTTGAGCCTTTATTGATCCACCTTTTTAGTTTTTTATTCCATATCGTTGTTTCTGCACAGGCTACTGCGTCTGGTCTTTGTGCATATATCAATATTTGTTCATCAAACCTATATTTATAATTAAAACTTGCTCTTTTTAAAAACGAAATCCAGTTGTCTGCATTTTTTCCTACATTTAATGTTGTTTCAAAGTATAATTCTGTTATTTGTTTTTCTTTTCTGGTTAGTTCTTTTGCCAATTCTCTCCCTCCTCTCGTTTTTAATTTTTTTATTATTTATTACTCTATTTCTTCGCCTAAAAATAAGAATAATGCTTTTTTATTTTTCCTTATTGCTTTTCTTAAACTTATCAATGTTTTTATATCTGTTATTGTATAGTTAGGCATTTTTTCTAAATCTTCAAATTGCATATTAAGTATTGCTTTTTCTGTATTTATTCCTATTTCAGCTAGTCTTTCTATCATCTTTTGTATTTGAGCTATATTGTACTTTGCCATTTTTCACTCCTTTTTTAAGCAATAATGGTGGCTATTCATTGGCCACCATTTTGCTTATATGATTTTTTTATATATTTTTATTTTTTAATTTTATAACAACTAATACTGCAAGTCCTATTAGTGAAATAATAGAAATAGTTACAGCTAGTAGGATATTTCTTGTATCTCCGTGTTTTTGGAGTTTCTATTTTTTGATTTTCAAATTCAAAACTATATACTGTATTTTCTTCTTGAATTTCTGTTCCGTCAACAAAAACTCCTTTGTCATTTATCTCTACTTTTGCTACTCTATTAGATAATTCGTAGTTCTTTGGAGATTTTAATTCTTTGATATAGAATGTGCCAAAACGCATATCTTCAAAAGTAACGAATCCGTCCTCTTTGTTTGATTTTATTTCTTTGATTAGTTTTGTGCATTCGCTATCTTCATAAATTCCAAAAGTAAATTTATCTTTGATAATTTCTTTTGTTTTACTATCTACTTTTACTACTCTAATGTCTTTTAGTATTGGCATATCTTTCATTTCAATTTTTTGTGTTTCTTTGTCAGTTGTAACTGTGAAAGCAATTTCTTCTGTCATTTCAAATCCGTATGGTGCTGTCTTTTCAATTAGTTTGTAATTTTTGTTTTCTTCCAAGCCTATTACTCTATGTGGCTCTTTTGTTGACACCCATTCATCAATTATTTCGTTATTCTCGTCTACTACTTGAAGTTCTGCCCCCTCTAGTTCCTCGCCTGTTACAAGATCTGTTTTTACTATTTCTACAATTTTATCTATCATTTCGACTTTTTGTGTTTCTTTGTCTTCTGTTACTGTAAATTCAATATCTGTTGCTTTTACATATCCGTCAACTACGATTTCCTCGTGAAGTACATAGCTTTCGCCCTCAATTAAGTTACTAACTTTGTGTGGCTCTTTTGTTGATACCCATTTATCTACTATATTTTTTGTTTTTGTGCTTGTTACAACTAATGTTGCTCCCTCTAATTCTTCGCCTGCAATATTTACTTTTGATATTTCTACCACTTTGTCTATCATTTTTATTTCTTGTGTTTCTTTGTCAGTTGTTACTGTGAACTCTATTTTATTTGATATTACGAATGTGTCTGGAGCATAGTCCTCATATAATGTGTAAGTTTCTCCCTCTACCAAATTATTTATTGGGTGTTTTTCATTGGTTGATGTCCAACTATCTACAACATTTCCGTCTTTATCTACTACTTTCAGCTCTGCTCCCTCGACTTCTTTTCCTCCAATATCTTCTTTTGATACTGTTACTTGTTTATCTATCATAATAACTTTTTGTATATCTGCTGTATTTTCTACTGTAAATTTTATTGAAGTTGCTTTTACAAAAGATTCTGGAGCTATCTCCTCTGTTAGTGTATATTCTTTTCCTACTTGTAGTCCCTCAATTTTATGGCTTTTTTCACTAGATACCCAGCTATCTATAATTTCATTATTTTCGTCTGTTACAGTTAGTTTTGCACCAACAAGCTCTTTTTCTCCTGTTATATCTGTTTTGCTAATTTCTATTGCTGTTGTTTTATTTTCAATATCTTTTTCTACAATATATTCTTTTGTTACTGTGTCCTTTTGTTCAAACACTACTTCGTGTTCTGTTTCGTCTAATACTGCTCCATCTATTGTTGTCAATTCCTTTAAGTGATAGCGTCCCATTGGCAAGTCAGTAACTGTCAATGTCCCATCAGCTTTTAGGTTATATTTTCCTACTACTTTTCCTTTTTCGTGTATGGTTGATCCGTCTGCATAATCAATTATTTTTTCATCTGTTACTAATTCAAAAGATATTTTTGTAAAGTCAATATCTTTTATCATTGTTTTGTCTATATCTTCTCTTAATGCTACTTTTTTATTTAATTTTAGTGTTCCTGTTGGTTGTTCATTTTTTGCTGTTACTGTAATCCAAGCGTCAAAATCTTTGTCATAATTTAATGTTGAATTTCTATTATCTACTCTAAATGTTAGCTCTCCGTCTAGTTGTATGAAGCCTGTCGGAATTTTCACTTCAGAAAGTTTGTAATTTCCTGCCTCAAGCTTTGTTTCTGTTTTTGCCACGCCCTCGCTGTTGGTTGTCCAAGATTTATAATATTTATCTCCTACTTTGCATTCAACTTGTTCCCATTTCTTTGTGTCTTCATTTTGTCTATATAATTCAAAAGTTGCATTTGAATAAGTTACAAATTTTCCTGTCTTTTTATCTTGTTTTTGAAGTTTTAAATATGCCTCGAAAGGATAATCATTTGCAACAAGTTCTTTTACTGGTGTTTTGCTATCTTTATCTATTGTTACATAGAATTGTTCTACTGTTTCTATCTCTGGAGATGGCGTATAGGTTTCATTTACTGTATATTCGCCATAAGCCAACAAACTAGAAGTTCCGTGTCCGTTACTTCCTGTTTTAAAAATTGAATATTCATCTTTTGCAAATTCGTTTAGATGTTTCTTTGCCTCATCAAAACTGCCATAGAAAGTAACATATTTTGAAAGTATTGCTGTGAACTCTGCTCCCTCTACTGTTTGTGCTACTGCATTATTGTTTGATGTTATTTTGATAACTTCAAAAGGTGCTTGTTCTACTTTGTTTTTTACTATTCCACTTGTTTTAATAACTCTTGTATTGCTATCTTTGTATGAAAGTGTATAATTATAAGTGTTTGTGTCCTTTGTGTAGCCATTTGGCACGATTGTTTCCTTTGAGTAAAAATTGCCCATTGGAAGACCTGTCAATTTACTTCCATTTACACTTATTTGTGCAGGTGTAGTATTATTTGTAATTCTAACACTTGCTACTCCATACTCGTTGAAAGTAAATTTTGCTATTTCATCATCTTTGGAGAAATACTTTACTGTACCTTTTTTATTATAAATATCAGAACTTGCATATAAAGTATATTCAGCTCCTTTTATGCTTGCGTCCCCGTGATGACTTGTTCCATCAACTCTATTTTGGTTTCCTGTATCAATATCAATTTTTGTAATTTCTATTTCTCCTGTTGGCTCATCATTAACGATTGCTTGTGTTGCTGTTTCGTTAGGTTTTACTTCTACTCTGTAAGTTTCTGTGTTTAGTAAGTAGCCCTCTGGACTAGACTTCTCTTTGACTAGATAACTGCCTTTTTTGATTTTCTCTAGTGTAATTTTTCCATTTGTTACTTCTATATCTTGATTAAATCCATTTGCTCCTGTAACATTGAAAACAGCTCCCTCAACTAAATCTCCATTAGTGTTTAGTTTGTTTAGCTCTAAATTTCCTAAAAGGTTTATTTGTAAATCTAAATTCATTGTTACTGGATCATTATAGTGCATTGCATAAAGTTGGTTTTGAACTCCCTCTCTAAATGAAAAATATATTGTTGTATCATTATCTCTCGTTTCTTCTTTGATAAATCCCCAACTTTTCATCATTTCATCAGATATTCTATAATTTTCTCTTGTGCAATCCTCATTAACTGTAATGTTCATTGTGTTTTCGCCTTTGTTGTGTGTAATTCTTATTCCCTCTGTTGTTTTATCAATACTTGTATAATCTGCTAATACTCCGTTAGTGTCTGTTAGTGTTGTTGTTTCTCCTGCCTCTAATGTAATAGTTGAATTACAAAAACTAGGTCTTCTTTGCATATTATCTATTTTACTATTTACTTCATTTTTAAATGCTACATATCTTCCTTGTACTGCTGAATCAATAAATGTTGCATTAGATTGTCCCAAAGTTTCCCATATATATTGCTGTGTAAATACATAGGCTTCTTTTACCCATATCATATCAGAGGCTAGTATTCCCCCATCTACTGTATAATCTCCGTGTTTTGAATACCACCCAAAGTATGCTACTTTACAAGCTCTCTTAATCGTTGCGTCAGTTGGTGTATAATATTCTCCATTGTATGCTGTACCTGTTGCAAAATCAACTCCATGTTCGGCACAAAATACTGTCATTCTCTCATTGGTTACTGTATTTACTAATCTTCTAATTAAAACTCCATATTGTGTATTTTGATTATCTGTTGTTTTCATTCCAGAGGCGAATTGACCTCCTGCCCAAGTTCCTGTTCCAGAAACTGCAAAAACTGGTTGTACTACGCTAAATAATGTTAGCACTAAAAGTATAACTGCTAAAATTTTATTTAATTTTTTTGTTTTTAACATTAAAATTTCCTCCTTTAACTAAAAAAAGAACAAGCTATTTGCCTGTTCTGTCTTAAAATATTTTATTTTTTAGTGATATAAGTTTATAGTCCATTTATTGCAATATGGACAACTAAATACCTCATACCCACTAGGACAATTCTTATAATAGGTTTCATTATCTATTTCATAATTTGTCCATTTATCGCCCCATTTCTTTATTTCTGCATTATATATTGCCTCTGCCTCTGCTTTTGAATTATACCAGTTGCTATTAGAGTGAGTACATTTTGGAGCATTATTTGTGTTATTTGTATTTTGATTTGTATTAGTTTTCGTTTCTTCCTTTTTTTCTGTTGTATTACTCTTATTTACTTTTGTTTCTTTTTGTTCTTTTACTTGTGAATCTTGTTTTGGTTGTGTTACCTGTGCTTGTTTTGTTTCTTTATTTTTATTTGTATTATTACTTTTGTTTGCTTTTTCTACAACAGGTGTTGTTGGCTCTTTTGGTGTTTCCTGTATTTTTGTTTCTTCATCTTTTATTATTTCTGCTTGTGCTATTGTATTTTCTACTTGCTCTACTATATTTTCTTGTGTTTCTTCTATTGTTTGATTAGTTACAATATTTTCTTGTTGTGATGAATTTGTGAAATCGACTACTTTCTCTCCTTTTTCATTTACTGCTCCATAATAACTAAAACTTGAAATCATTGCCATAAATATAATTAAAATAATTTTTTTCATACTTCATTCCTCCCTTTGCCTTTATTTTAGTAGGTTTGTGGGAGTAAAACAAAGGTGTAATTTTTGATTTTTTCGCTAATTTGTATATTTATAAATATATTCTTTTCAGTTAGTAAATAGCTAGTATTAAAAGGGGTTTGTAAGGGGGAATTTTATAAAAAATACTCCCACGATTTTTGGGCATAATCCTAGCGTTCATAACTTCTCTTTTTTTCCTCCCTCTCGTTGTGTTCTTCAATACATTTCACAATAAAGTCTTCTGCTTGCTTTTCCGTTTGAATACTTTTAGGGAGTATCTTTTGTATTCTTTCTTTGTTTAGTTTAAATTTTTCAACTTGATTAGGTTTTTGTTCTCCCATTATTTCTTCAATTTTATCTGCTGTCAGTTTTCCCTCTTGACTTAACATTTTTAAGTGTTTAGCTTGTGATACATTAGGTGTTTTCTCATCATAATCATAAATATTAAGTATTACATACTGTTCATCTTCTGTTAGGTATGACAAGTCGACAGCTGGACTAAATGCTATTCTTTCTTCATCAACTAATTTTAATAATTCTGGTATTAGTTCAGTTAGTCGAATATATCTTCTTATTTGTTCTCTGCTCTCGCCAACATCTTCTGCCACTTTTTCTCTTGCTGTTTTACTTTCTAACTTCTGCCCAACTTGTGCCGAAGTTAAATCTGTTCTTTGTCCCTGATGTTTTTCTGCCTCTAACTTCATTTTGTATGCAAATGCTTTTTCACTTGGTAATATCTTTGTTCTTTGCATATTGCTATCTACCATTATTATTGTTGCCTCGTCATCACTTAAATCACGAATAATACAAGGCACTTCTTTTAAATTAGCAAGCTGACTTGCTCTTTTTCTTCTGTGTCCAGAAATAATTTCATAATTTCCGTCATCTCTTTGCCTTACTACTAATGGCATTATTATTCCACCTGTTTTTACGGTTTCTACCATATTTTCCATTTCCTTATCATCATTTACTTGAAATGGGTGATTTGGAAAGTCGAATAATTTTTCTAGTGGTATTGGAATTGCTTTCTCAATATTTAAAATGTCTTTTCCGTTGCACAGGCTCAAAAATGTCATCTAGTGTAGGCAACTTCATTTCTAGTTCTTTGTTTTTCAATTTTCAATACCTCCTTACAAAAATTATCATAGGCAATAGCTGGCTTGCTGTTCTTATCATAAGCAAATAAACTTTTTCCTACCATTGTTCCCTCAACTGCTTTTACTCCCTGTGGAATAATCGTGTCATAGATTTTTATTTTGCTACCATAACTATTTTGAAGTGTTTGGAATGTTGTTTTTCCTACCTTTGTTTGCATATCTGCAAGAGTAATTAAAACACCATCAATTTTTAGACTAGGGTTTATTCGTTTTCGTACCTTATTTATTGTCTGTATAAGTTGCGTCATTCCTTTTGCTGATAGATAATGGGCTTGCACTGGTATTATTACACTATCACTACAAGCAAGTGCATTAAGAGTAATCATACTTAAACTAGGTCGACAGTCTATAATGACATAGTCATATTTATTTTTCACTTCATCAATATAACCTTTTAACATATATTCCCTGCTCATATTATTAACAAGTCCTACTTCTATTGCCTCTAAATCAATATTAGATGGTACTAAATCTACTCCCTCGCTGTGATGTAATATTGCTTCGTTTTCTTCTAATGGAATGTCCTTTATTACTTTATCAAGCACAGTTCCTATTGTTTTTTCAAGTTCGTCTGGGTTTCTATAACCTAAACAAGTAGTAAGGTCGCCTTGTGGATCTGCGTCAACAAGCAATACTTTCTTTCCATTTTTCGCTAAACCTACTCCGTAAATTAAGTGCTGTTGTTGTTTTCCCTACGCCACCTTTTTGATTAGCAATGGCAATTACTTTTGTCTTTGACATTTGTAGTTCCTCCTTTCCTTAAAATTTAGTCATTATAAAATAATGACTATGTTACTTCGCTGTTATGTGAAAAAAACGAATTGTATTTCTACAACTCGTTTATCTACTATCTCTCAATTTATGCCTATCCTTAATTTCCTGCTTTTTTAATTCTGTATATAACCCTTTTGTCTGTTCTTCACTATTTATCTTTGATATTTTTATATCTCGTTTTATAATAAATTCCTTTGGCATTTTAAATGTTCCAATAGCTCCTCCACCATCAAAAAAGTTATATCTTCCGTCTTTATCTTTTCCTAGATAAATTGATATAACATCACTTTTCATTGAATTAGTTAATGGTAGCTCTATGCTACAAAGCATTCCTGTTCTCATTTCTTCTAATATTTGTATCGAATCTTTATCTTGCATTTTTTTCCATACTTATATACAAAATCACGTTAAAAAAGACTAAATTATGAACGACATTCAGTCATAAAAATTATTATATTTTATTTACTTTTATCTACTTTTTCATTTTCAAATAGAATTTCATTAGAAATCGCTGTTTCTATTCCTTTATTTTGGTATTCTTTTAATATGAATATATTATCAATTCTAAAAGTATTATTTTCTAAAATCTTACCATCAAAAAATCCTATTTTTTCTTCTTTAAGCATAATTACTTTTATATTCTTTGCATTTTCTTTTATATATCTTTCTAATAATTTATTTAGTATTTCTTTGTCCAATTCTTTCTTGTTTTCTTCTTTATATTTTTCCTTTTTAATATTGTATATAAAGTTTATTTCTTCCTTATTTTCTCTTTTTAGTGGTCTAAAATCGAGATTTGGTATTGTATCTGACAGTCTTATTCTTCGTTCTGTATCCCTGTTAGCTCTAGCACTTTCTTCTTTATCTTTTTTTTGGTGTGCAGATTTTGACATTTCCTCCGAAAACACACAACCACAATATTTTTGCATATATAATCCTAGCTCTCTTGCCTTTGCTTGGCCTTGTCTAAAACCAACACGAAAATCACGATACAAAAATTTCACACCATACTTTTCAGCCATTTCTTCTCCTACATTAATTAACATTTCGTGATTTTGATAAGGACTAACTAGTAATGTAGTAGAAAAACTATCATAACCATTCTCTTTTGCATATTTAGCTGTTTGCTCTAAGCGAATAGGATAGCAATAATTTTTACATCTATTCTCTAAATCACTTATTACATTTTTACAAAATTCCTGTAATCCATAATTTCCTTCAAAAATAGCCTCTACTTCTATACTCTTAGTATATTCTTTTAGGCAATCTCTCCTTGCTTTATATTCTGTATAAGGGTGTATATTTGGATTAAACCAATATACTGTTGGTTCGATTCCTTCTTTTCTTAATGAATCAATGCAATATACGCTACAAGGCGCACAACAAGTATGTAGTAATAACTTCATTTTTTTCCCTCAATTCTTAAATTTGTTTTACTTTTAAAGTGACACTTGTCCTGAAAATCCACTTTCACCTTGAATTTCAAATCCTAAATGTCTATATGCTGCTGGTAAAGGTTGTCTTCCTCTTAATGTTCTTGCTATAAATCCAATTTGTATTAGATATGGCTCATATACATCTTCTATTGTATCAATTTCTTCTCCTACACTTACAGCTAAAGCTTCAATTCCAACTGGTCTTCCCCCATATTGAACAATCATTGTTTCTAATATCTTTCTGTCTATTTCATCTAATCCGGAGTTCATCAATTTCTAATTGATTTAGTGCATGTTTTGTTATTTTTAAAGTAATATTTCCATCACCTAATACCATTGCATAATCTCTTACTCTTTTAAGCAATCTATTAGCAATTCTTGGTGTTCCTCTTGACCTTCTTGCAATTTCAATTGCGGCTTCTTCATCTATTTCTACTTCTAAAATTTTGCTTGATCTTTTTACTATTGTTGTTAAGTCTTCGACTGAATAAAGCTCTAATCTATGAACAATCCCAAAACGGTCTCTTAATGGTGTTGATAATGCCCCCGCTTTTGTTGTTGCACCAATTAAAGTGAACTTTGGTAAATCTAGTCGTATTGACCTTGCACTTGGACCTTTTCCTATAATTATGTCTAAAGTATAATCTTCTAATGCTGGATATAAAATTTCTTCTACGCTTTTACTTAACCTATGTATTTCGTCAATAAATAGGACATCAAATTCAGATAGATTAGTCAATAAAGAAGCTAAATCTCCTGGTTTTTCAATCGCTGGTCCTGATGTTATTTTAATATTAGAATTCATTTCGTTAGATATAATATTTGATAGTGTCGTTTTTCCTAATCCTGGTGGTCCATATAATAAAACATGGTCTAGCGGCTCTTTTCTTTTTTTTGCCGCTTCTATGTATATTTTCATATTTTCTTTTACTTTATTTTGCCCAATGTATTCTTCTAGTACTTTAGGTCTTAATGAATTTTCGTATTTTTCCTCACCCCCGTCCTTCTAAGCCTGGGGTCATCAATCTCTCTTCTTCCATTGTTGCTATTTCTCCTTTCGTTAGTATCTTATAGATTTATTTTATCTAAAAATTCTACTAACTTTTCTATCTCGTAAAAATATTCGCTTTTTATAGACTCATATAGTTGCCTAGAGCTTTCTTCATCATATAGATGTGACAAAGAATTTCTAGCTAACATCATCTTTATCCAAGTTTCACCATCTGAAATAAAATTATGTGCAAAACTCTCCTTTATAATTTCTCTAGGGCTTCCCGTGTTTAACGAGACTCCTAAATATTCTAAATAATCTTTTAAAGTCTTCCAGGCTAACTCAAAAGTAAATTCATACCTATGTAAAACTCCATCTACTGTTATATCTTTTTCTTCTTCCTCTAACGCTTCTTTTAGTCTATTTTTAGCATTTTTTAAATCCTGTTTTCTTTCTTCAAATCTTTTCATTACTTTATTGTCACTCCTTTTTTCTTTATTTCTTCTAAAAAATTTTTTTTGATTTTTTCATTTATAAAAACTAAATCAATTTTATAAATAATATTTAATAAATCAAAGTCGTTTCTTATTGCAAATTCATCATTCTCTGTTACATTTTCAAATATTGCTATATCTATATCAGATGTGTTTTTATATGTATTTTTAGCTCTTGAACCAAATATTTTAAATTCGTATTTATCATATTTAATTACTATTTTTCGTATTTTTTCATATACTTCTTTTGATAAGCCAAAATTCATTTTCATTCCTTCTCTCATTTCAACAAATTATGAATACTAACCGAATTAGAAATATCTAATTCTTTTTTCATATTTTGATAATACTCATTTAATAAATTCTTAGTATTTTCATCTATATTCTCTAAATCTAATATTTCACCAGTTTTTATATCATACCATTGTTCGTCAAAATAATATCTACTTGTAATAATTCTCTCATTATTTAAACACACAAAATCCTTATTTTTAAAGAAGTTTGTACCTAATGAAAAGCTATCATTTAAGTTACACAAGTATGCTAAAGTTGGTTTAATATCTAATTTGTTAATTGGTTTTTCTATTTTTATATGATTTAATCCTGGAATTTTAAATCCACAAACAACACGTGTATAATTTAATTTAATATCTATATCTGTTATATCTGGTTCTATATAACTAAAAAAATCAATTAATTCCTCATTATACATATTTAGTCCATTATGGTCTCCAAAAATTAAAATTGCTGTGTCATCATATAAATCTTTTCCTTTTAATTCTTGTATTAGAATTCCAAAAGCGTAGTCTGCATAATTTACAGCTTCTAAGTAATTTCCAAAATATGTGTCTTTATATTTTCCGACATCAATATTTACTTTATTTCTATCCTTCAATCCTTCTAAAGTATATGGTGTATGTGAAGATACAGAAACAATATAAGATACAAAAGGACTATCATAATGTTTCCACTTTTCTACTGCTTGCCTATAAAATAGTTCATCTGATAAATCACCATTGATGTTTTCAGATGTATCTTCAAATTGTTCTTTAAAAACCATTTCATTTAAATTGAAACGCCCATACACATTTCCTCTATTCCAGAAGTATGGATAATTTCCATGCATAAATGATGTGTGATAATCTTTTTCATTAAATATTTTAAACAAATTATCATATGTATTTGTAAAATATCTACTAAATGACATTCCATTTTCCATAGGATAAATTGATGTTATGCTTGAATGTTCTGAGTCTGCTGTTGTAGAATAGCTCTGCATATGCATATTAGTAAATTCAATATTTTCACTTAAAAACTTATTTAGATTTGGTGTAATTTCTTTTCCATTGATTTCTTTATTTATAACAAATTCTTGAATCGACTCTAGCTGAATAATTATAACATTCTTTCCTTCTAAAATTCCTTTTATTGGATATATTTCTTGTCCATATTTAGTTTCATATTTTTCTTTTAATTCGTTATAATCTTGTATCATTGTTTCGTAATTCTTATATTTTGTTTTTTGCTTCATTGTTAGTGCATTTACAATGTCTGAAACATGATAACCAAGAATAGTAGATTCTCTAATTTGTAAATCCTTATTATATGATTTATCTCTTCCTTTTTCTATATAGCTTATCCCTATCACAGAAAAAATAATAACTCCAATAATTCCTGTTATATATTTTACCATAAGTTGTTGTTTTATATGATTTTCTTTTTTTTCGATTTTTAATACTTTTGCTAATAATAATAATATAATTATTATTGTATCTATGAAATATAGACTTTGTTTTAGTTGCATTACAACTAGCAAAGTAGACAAAATTTCTTCCCCATATTGAAGATTACTAATTTGAGCTACTGATAGCACACTATTTGAGTAAATATAATATACATGGTCTCCAAACAATAATAGACTTATTAAAAAACTTATAATCATTGTTGTTATAATTCTTGCTCGGTTTGGTAACATACCAAAAAGACAAACTATTATCGTAATAAAACTAATTGTTCCTATTACCGTTTCTAAATCTAATGTTTCATTAATAGCTATTGTACTATAATAAAATATTAATGTTTTTATTAATAGTAAAATACTTATAAAAATCACAAAACCTATTGAATTAAATACTTTATTTATTACTTCTTTTTTTGCCACAATTTCCTCCTAGAAGTTTTTAGTACATTACTTAAATTTCTTCCTAATTTTTGTTTATAAATTCTTCAATAATTTTTAACATTTTACTATTATCTTGTTTATATTTCTTTGGTTCAAATTCTTCTATTTGTTCAATTGCTTGTTCTAATTCATCTACTTCGTGTATTCCTATTATATATCCTTTTTGATTAAATAATTCTACAATTTCTTTTTGATGGTCATTAACATGTTCTTGGTATTTATTGAGCCTAGGGATAGCAATTACTTTTTTGTTTTTAGTAATAGCTTGTAAAATAGACCCCACCCCTCCATGTGTAATTATTAAATCTGCTTTTTCTTGCATTTGCTCTAGTTCTTCTTTTGATACAAAGTCTACTATTTTCATCTTTTCTGATTTGTACTTTGTATATCCGAGCTTGTACAATTACTTCTTGTTGTATTTTTTTATTTTCTATTAGTTGTTCTAATTTTTCTAATAGTCTATGAAAACTATTATTTTGTGTTCCTAATAATACTAAAATCATTAATAAATCGAACCTCCATATACTGCTTTTGGATATATTTTAAGCATTTCTTCCCATTGTACAATAAATAAGTCTGCAATAGGATATATAAGTCTTCCTGTTGCTGTTTTTTTGTGATTGTTTGCAAATGTTTCTATGTAAATTATTTTGCTTCCTAATATTTTTCCTAAATAGCACATCGGCCCAGCAGTATGTGTTCCTGTTGTTACAATTACTTTAGGTCTTATTTTTAAATATAAGTATATTGTTTTTAAGCAAAGATAAAAATATTTAAAAATATATGTAAATAGCTTTGATCTAGTTCCATATGGCAAAAAGTATAGCTTCTCTCCATATTTTTCTTTTAATTTTTCGTTTACTTTGTCTTTTTCGGTTATGATATGGTAGTCGTATTTTTCAAATAATGGTTCTAATTGCATTAGTTCATTTAGGTGACCACCTGTGCTAGATATGAATAATACTTTTTTCTTCAATTTTGTACTCCCTTTTTTGTTTTTTTCGCATTTATATTATATCGTTTTTTTTGCTTAATGTCTAGTTATAAATAAGATTAAAATACAAAAAACACAACTAAATAGGTTTTGTACCTTTTTAGTTGTGCTATATTTTATTAATATTTAATTAACTAAGCACGTGGATGAGCTTTTCTGTATACATTTTTTAATCCTTCATCTTGAAATTGCATATACACTTGTGTTGAAGAAATATCAGAATGACCAAGCATAGTTTGAATTGCTTTTAAATCTGCTCCATTTTGTAAAAGATGAGTTGCAAAAGAATGTCTTAAAACATGAGGTGTAATATCTTTTGTAATATGTGCTTGTTCTTTATAGAATTTGATAATCTTCCAGAAACCTTGTCTTGTCAATCTGCTTCCATTGATATTAACAAATAAAGCTTTTTCACCTTCTGTTTTTATTAAAATATCTCTTGCTTCCTCTACATATTCAATTAATGCTTTTAATGACATGTTTCCTAATGGAATATTACGTTGTTTATTACCATGTTTGCAAACAACATAACCTTCTTCTAAGTTAACATCTTCTAAGTTTAAAGATATAATTTCTGTTACTCTCATTCCTGTTGCATAAGCAAATTCAAGCATAGCTTTATCACGAATTCCTTTTAAATCAACATCTTTTGGTTGGTCTAATAGCAATTCAACTTCTTTTGCTGTTAATACACTTGGAACTCTTTTTTCAATCTTTGGTGATTGAATACTTTCCGTTGGATCTGTTTTTACCTTTTTATTTTTTAATACAAATTGATAAAATGAACGAATTGATGCAATACATCTAGATATACTAGATGCTTTTTTTCCATCTTCTTCTAATTCTTTAATATAATCTTTGATATCTTCTTCTTTTACTTTGTTGTAATGAAGCTCACAAGCTTCTAGATACCTTCTAAATTGTTTTAAATCTCTTTTATAAGATTGTAATGTGTTATCTGATAATTTCTTATCATTCTCCAAAAATTCAAAAAAGTTTTTTAACTGTCTTTCCATTTATTTCCCCTACCTCTGTTATATTTTAAAATAATCTATTAACATAAATCATATATGTTATATCAAAAAAAAACAAAAATGTAAATAGATTTTCAATATTTTTAAAATTTTTTTTTAATATTTATACTTTACTACAAAAAGATTGATATATAAATATTTTGAAGAAAATCCCCAGATTGTTCACCATAGCTATGTTTTAATCTAAAAAATAGTTATATATCAATCTTTTACATTAAAAGTATTTTATAACTGTCTTCAAAATATTCATAGACAAAAATATTTCAACTACAGATGCCAATATTAGAATTAACAGCATAATGAAGGAAAAAACAGTATGTCTAACCACTTCAACTTTTACATTTTCCTTATTCCTATCTTTTATGATTGATTTATACAACTTAAATCCACTTACTGTTAATGCTAAAAAAGCTGGTATAAATATAATATTTTGCAACAAAAGCAAAATCATTGCTAAAATTAATCCTTGTTGCAATCCCATAACAGTAATACACATAGCAATTGTATAACCAAAACAAAATCCTCTATAAACTACTAGTCCAAAAACTACTGGTATTCCAATTACTGTTGTTCCAAAAAACCATATAACAACAGCTAATAAAATATTTTGTCCTATACTAGTTTTTAGTAATTCCATAAAATTTAAGGATTCAATTCCCTTCATCTTTTCGATAAATGTATTTAAATATGTTGTAATTTCCGTTTTCTGAGCCTCTTGCATATTATTTACAAAAAATACTCCTAAAACTATTCCTATCATAAATAAAAATGATACTAATAGATATTCTTTTTTATTATTGCTAATATGTTCTTTTATAATCTCTAATAATTTTATTCGTTTGTCTTTCTTCATAATTTTCTCCTTATCTTTATACATAATGTGTATTCGATAAGAAGATTTTTAGAACTTGTTTTAAGCTTTTACTTTTCCGATAGTTTCCTCCACCACCAGAATCAATTTTCATTTGTCCATCTCTAGCTTTTACAATATGGTCTGCTATTTTTTCTCCTACTACTGCTTCAATATCATCTTTTGATAATTTATGTAGAATGTTCATTTCTGTTTCGAATATATCTAACAGTTTAGTAATTGTTTTTCCGCCTACTCCTGGAATAAATCCAAGTGGAACTTGATAAATATAAGGTGGTCTATTTTTAGGACTTTTAGTTTGTTTTTTATCTTTGATTAATTCAATTCTATCAAACACCCCAAATGTCACATTTTTTCCTCCACACATTGGACAAGTTTCTACAGGTTCTTTAGTTTCAACTGCTTTTTCGCAATCATCGCAATATGTTCTATGATATTTTCCAAGTTTAGGGTCTAACCCATAATTACTAAGAACCTTTCTTCCTTCTTCTCCTTTTAAAGCCATTACAACTTCTTTAAAAGATATATCTTCTACTAACATTTTATTATATTCTCTTGCAATTTTAGGTAATGAATGAGCGTCTGAATTAGTCACAAACGTTCTTGTCTCTAGCTCTGAAATCATATCTGCTAAATAAGTATCAGAACTTAAGCCTAATTCAACTGCAAATATTTTATCAAACTTTTCTTTGAATATATTTTCTAGCCTATCTGTACAATTACCATAATAGCTTTTGTGTGGTGTGAAAACATGAGCAGGTATCAAAATCCCATTATATTTTTCTACTATGTCTATTAGGTCATATCCTGATAAATCTGACCTTTGGGTACTTAGTGTAATATTTTTTAAATGATGACTTAACTCTTGTGAAAAGTTTTTGATGTCTTGTAAATGTGGAAAAAAGCAAATATTATGAGCACTTCCACATTTTCCATTTCTTCCTTTTTCTGAAGTTTCTACTTCACTTCCTAATAAAATGCATACTTTGTCTTTATAAATAATTCCGCCATCTTCTAATTCATAGGCTTCTCCTGTTTTCAAAAAATTCTCGATATCCTCTATTACATATGGTGATGCACAATCTATAATTCCAACTACATTTATTCCCTTTCTGTCTGCACATTCCTTAGCAATATTAGCAAAATTCAAACTTCTTGCTGCTGTTATTTTAATAGGCTTTCCTTTTTCGCTTCTTCCTATGTGAACATGTAAATCTGCAAATATTTCATACATTTCTTTTTCCTCCTAAAAGATATTGCCAAAAAGGTCTTTCCCTTTTGGCAACTTTCCTTATTTTTATTCTACATTGCTCGTTTTTATTTTAGTATCATTTTGTATATGTGACATTATTTTTTTTGTTGTTTCTTCACTAAATAGTGGTCTATTTGCTCCATCTACTTTATCTACCATTTTCTTCGTCAACTGACTATTCTTTTGTGCTATTAATTTATCAACTTTAGGCTCATATTCATATACTATTTTTTTGATAAATGTTCTTAATTGTTTTGTTTCATTATGTATTTTTACAAGTCTTCTTAGAGCTGTCATATTAACTAAATCATTAATTTCTATCTTTTCTAGGAAGTTAACAAATTGAATAAATGTTTCTAAATATCTATTATATTGGTCTTTTAAGTTTCTATGCTGTAATAATACAAGAGCTTCATCTGGCTTAAATCCAATTCTTTCTGGTCTATCTAATAGCATTCCTCCAAATTGGTCTACTAATTCTAATATGTCACTTTCTTTTTCTCGTGGATTACTATTACTATATCTATTAATTTCTTCACATATTTTACAAAATTTTTTGTCAAAACCTATTCCACCTAAATATTCTGCTCCTTCTTTTGCATATGTACGAATTCTGCTGATGTCTTGTTCATTGTCAACTTTTTTACAGTTACTTAATAAACATGCTGTTAGTACCATGTTTTTATCTACATCTATTTTGGAATAATTTAAAAACATTCTAGCTATTTCTGTTTTTAATACTACTGATTTATCAAAAAATACTTTTGTTCTTTTTGATAAAAAGTACATTATTTCCATTTTCGAATCTAATTCTTTTTCTCCTAATATATAATCTGCAAAAGTACTCATTTGTTTCCTCCTCTACATTTTTATTATATCGAAATCGACAAAATATTTCAATGATTTTTTTATAATGTAATAAAAATGTAATATAATGCTAGTATGTATTCCCATGTTCCTCCTGACAAATCATATATTTCATATATACTGCTTCTGTTGAGCTTGCTTTAATCTATTCTTACATATTTTCTTTTATTTTTGCTAGTTCTTCATCATTTATTTTAGTTATTTTCTTTATTGTTTTTTCACTCATTTTATTTTTTATCATTTGAATTACAAAATTTCGTGTTGCTGTTTGTATTCCATGTTGTATTCCACTTTTCACGCCTTCACGTCTTCCACTTTTAATACCTTCACGTCTTCCAAATTCCACTCCTTCATTGTAATTCATTCTAAAAATATTCCTTAAATTTTCTGTTACCATATTATTTACCTCACTTTCCTTTATTTTTTCTTTTAATTCTTTTGCCTTTTTCTCTCCTATTTCTTCTGCTACAATATTTGTTAGTATATCTAACATAAACTTCTTTTCTTGTTTTGTTAAATCTTCTTTTACTATACTTTCTAATGCCTCTATTAATTCTTCTTTATTTTTTATTTTCTCCATTAACATCGCTTTTGCTATACTACTTCTTTCTTTTATTAATTCTTCTTTTGTGTAGTTATTAATATCCACTAAATTGTAAGACATATATAGGGCTTTCTCTATCCCATCTATGTTTTTCTGTAATTCTGACAATTCTGTCTTAGCTGTCCACCTTGTTTTTCCTGTATATAATACAATCGGATAAATTATTGGTATTATTTTATCAATATTTTCTTGTTTTTCCATTTCTCTTATTATTTCTACGTAGTAATATAATATTCTTTTTGCTATAAAGTAATCTACCTTACTTTGTTGTTCTATTAATATAAATGTTTTTGTTCCTTTTATTTTATATAAAATATCACTTTCTATTTGTTCTTTTTCTTTCGTTATAAATTCTGTATTGCATTTTTCTATTTGGCTACTTTGTAATTCATTTTTCGTTCCTTCTATCTTTAAACATTTGTTTATAAACTTTACTGCCTCTTGTTTATTACTAAATAAATTTTTAAATGTTTTATCATGATATTGATTTATCTTGTTTTGACCATAGTCATAGGTAACATTAGGTTCTTCTAACCTAAAAAAATTCTCTAAGTTATTATTTTGTAAATAGTTAATCTGTTCTATTTTTATCTTCTCCTTTCATTTTAGCGCATTTTGTTTTATATGTCAATTTTTATTTTTAAGTAAATTCATATCTATTCTTTTTCTTTAGCACTTTTTTTATATTTTTCTCTTGTTTTCTCTGGTTTTGAAATTTTAGAAATAATCTAAATTAAGATTTTAATTTTTGTATACAAAATTTTGACTTAATTTTAAATGAATTTAAGTATGTTTATATTAAAACACAATTTATTACTTTTTTCAATAATTTTTTAAATTTTTTCATCGCATTATTCGACATTTTTCTATTAAATTTATAAATTTTTGATAGTTCTAGTGAAGTTACAATAAAAATTTAGTTTTGCAAAATGAAAAGCAAAAGCAGTGACTCACTTCAAACTTTATCACTACTTCTGCTTTAATATATAGATAAATTCATATTTTCAACTGCTTCATTTAGTGTTGTTTGCATAAATCGTTTTTCAGTGCTTCACACCTTTTAGCAGAAATACTAGAATGCTAGAACTGGACGGAACGAAGAAGAACTATTCGCACTACCACCGACTACCTTGAAAACTAAAAATACCAGCCCTTTCTTCTCTGTTATAAAAATATCCTCTCGTAAAGAATATTACGGAACTATATGGATAGGTACACTCGTCACCTTGCCAACAATTTAGTCCCCCTCCTGCAGTCGATGTTTCTAAAATAGCATCTCCATATCCATATTCAGCATTTTTATATGCTGTGTAATTTTGTGAATTACTTGCACTTGTACTAGCATATCGATATACTGTTGCGTATTTGTTACTTAAAGTCATATAAGCATTTACACCAGCTGTCGCAACTGCAAACGAATTTCCATTAGAATTACTTCCAGTACCACCAATATAGGAAGATACATTATCCGCTCCACCTCCTGATAAGTCATATATTCCATATATATTTCCTGTTGAGCTTGCTTTTACTCCTTTATCAGTATTATAAGCATTTGTTACTCCTGAAGCTTGAGAAGCATTTGTACTTCCTCCTCCATTTCCCGTTATATAACTACTGCTATTATTTATATCTATTTCATGTCCATTTCTTCCATACTGACTATGTGTCAAATATGCAACAGCTCCCCATTCGCTATTTTTCATTAAATCACTTTGACTTGCTTCGTATTTTGCTACCCATATTCCTGATAATTCGCTGTCCCATTCTCCATTTTTAAAATTATTACTTGTACCATCTCTAAATGCTGGATGTACTATATAGCTTTTTCCATTTGAAATTACTTCTTTTGCTGTTCCAATTTGCTATCTTACTGTTCCATTTACCTCTCTTATTCCCTTACCATCACAATATCCTGTTATTTGATTACTCTCTTTATTTTCATAATATGTTATTCTATATGCATATCTTGGTATCCACACAAAATAGCTATCTACATTATTTACTTTATTTTTTGCATTTGCCCAATGACTATCTAAGTTATCTTCTGTTCCTGTTTTT
>CANPAC010000017.1 GCA_947571975.1 uncultured Clostridium sp.
GAGAATTTTTAAGAAATATTTTATATAAATTCATTTGTCTATTTTTTAATAATCATCCTTACAAATCAAGAGTTGTAGATAATTAAAACCATAATGGCTAAAGTGTGCCTGTCCCAACTTAGCCATAGCTAAAATTCAATAGATATATATACATAACTATTGACCAATCGTCTATTTTATGACATAATGAATTCAAATATGAACTAATATTATAAAACAGGTTGAAAAATATACAATTCTTTTCCAACCAAATTTATAGCTTCAGAAAGGAACAAAAATAACCATGGGAAAAAATGAACAAAAAAATGAAAAAGAAAACAGACTATTAGAAACAGCTTTCAAGTTATTTACTGAAAAAGGTATAAAAAGTACATCTATTCAAGAAATTGTAGACAATGCCAATGTAGCAAAAGGTACTTTTTATTTATATTTCAAAGATAAATATGAAATTCGTGATGTTCTAATTACCAAAAAATCAGAAAAATTATTTACAGAAGCTTTAGAAAAAATGCGAAAAAACTATCTTCAAGATTTCTCTGACCAAATAATTTTCATAATTAACTATGTAATAGATGAGCTTGCAAAAAATCCGCTTCTTTTAAAATTCATCTCTAAAAACCTATCATGGGGTGTTTATAACGAAACAATTATAAAATTATATGATAAGCCAGAAACAAAACAAGACGGTTTATATTCTTTATTTTTAAAAGGAGTAGAAGAAAATAATATTAAACTAGAAAATCCAAAAGTCACCTTATTTATGATTATTGAGCTAGTTAGCTCTACTTGCTTTGATTCTATCTTGTACAAAAATCCTTTTCCAATTGAAAAATATAAACCTTTTTTATATGACGCAATTCGTGGTCTTTTAAAATAAAAATCATATTATTTTATCTTCCCCATATATTTATATGGGGTGATTTTTTTGCTAATAAAATCATTTAAAATTAATAAAAAACTTGTAATTATTTTCGTTATCATAGCCGTCTTATTATCTAGCATTACTATTTTTTACTGTTTTGCAAATGATAATATTTCTGACAACGAGCAAATAGAAGAAAAAAAAGATTTTATAAAATGGGTAGATTTTAATGTTACCACTGAAGCCCTAAATTTAACAGCTAAATTAGACATTGACTCTCACCAAAAACAAAGTGATGTTACTTATAACTGGATTGAATTACTTGCCTATTTATCTTGTAAAAATGGTGGTAACTTCAAAAATTTTAAATCAAAAGATTTAAATCTCTTAGTAGAAGAATTAAAAAATGGACAGACAATAGAAGATTTAACCCAAAACATGAAATTTTATGATTATTATTATGAAAGCTATTTGGCTGTTTTAGGTGGTTTTATTGGAAATTATTCAATTGAAGTTCTAAATGAGGATGGTAGTAAATCTTATCAAGAAAAATACGGTTTAAAAGCTTTTCTTCCAATTGCAAAAAATTATTCTTTTAGCCATTATGATGATTTCGGAAATTCTAGGTCTTATGGTTTTAAAAGAACTCATTTAGGAAATGACTTAATGGGAAGTATTGGTACTCCTATTATTGCAGTTGAATCTGGAGTTATTGAAAACTTAGGTTGGAATCAATATGGTGGTTGGCGTGTTGGAATTCGAAGTTTAGATACAAAACGTTATTACTACTATGCACATTTGCGAAAAAATCACCCTTATGCAGAAGGGCTAGAAAAAGGTATGACTGTAAAAGCTGGCGATGTAATTGGTTATCTTGGCATGACTGGTTATAGTATAAAAGAAAATGTAAACAATATAAATGTTCCACATTTGCATTTTGGTATGCAATTGATTTTTGATGAATCCCAGGTAGATAGTCCAAATGAAATTTGGATTGATGTGTATCATATTATTGAATTTTTAATGAAAAATCGTAGTGAAGTCTTTATGGCAAATGAGCAGACAAAAGATTATGAAAGAAAACTTGATTTTATGGAAAATAGTTTAGTAGAATAAATGTAGCTTTATATGTAAAAACACTTACTCCCTAGCTAAAATTATGGCCAGGGAGTTTTCATATTCTTATTTTTTTACAAGAATTATACAAACATATAAAATTTCATATTCTTATTTTTTACCTAAATTAACTTTAATTTCTTTATTAATTTTTCCTCTTGTCACTTTTAATAACACCTCATCATCTGGTTGTTTTGTATAAATATACTGTCTTAAATCATTCATAGTATTTAAGCTCACATCATCTATATTAGTAATAATATCGCCTTCTCTTAATTCTGTATTATCAGATGGTCCATTTTTAGTAATTTGTGCTACATAAATTCCTTTCTCAAAATTAACATTAGAACTACTATTTAAATATGGTATTACTTCTTTATCATAAGCATATATTCCAACTGTTGCCTCTTTAAACTGTCCTGTATTTTTAAAACTTTCAATAATTGGCTTTATAATATTTATTGGAACAGCAAAACCAATTCCTTCTGCTGATGAAATTTTGACAGTATTAATTCCTATAACTTCTCCATCAGGATAAATTAATGGACCTCCACTGTTCCCTGGATTGATGGTTGCATCTGTTTGTATTAAATCTGTCATGTAAGCTGATTGGTCATTTTCTTCTATTTTTATTGTTCTGTTTTTTGCACTAATAATTCCAGAAGTCACTGTCCTCCTAAATTCAAATCCGGATTGGGTTTCCGAATTGCAAATACAGTTTCCCCTACTCGAATTTTACCAGAGTCACCTAATGTTACATATTCTAAATTTTTAGCATTTATTTTGGTAATAGACAAATCTAAATCTGAATCACTCCACATTACTGTTCCATCATAATTGCTTCCATTTTCTAATGTTACATAGCATTTACTGTATTTTTCTCCTGTTACATGTGCATTACTTAAAATGTAACCATCTTCTGTTACAATCATTCCTGTTCCTAATCCTAATTCACTTTCTGTACTTTTTGATAAAATGCTGTTTCCTGCATTTTTGAGTTTGGAAATCCCTACTACTTTTCTTGTTGTTTCTTCAATTATATCTGCTACTTTTTTGCTTTCTTCTTGTGCGTTTTCCACAGTTTGTGCTGTTTTTGTGGATGATGTTTTGCTTGTTTCATAATTGGTTTGGTTGATTTCTATGTTGTTATATGTGTTGTACAGGTATACTGCTATTGTCCATATTATAATTGCTATGACAGCTCCTGTTATGATTCTTTTTTGCTTTTTGTTTCTTTTTATTTTTTTCAATTTTTCCACCTCTTTTTTAGTGTTTCCATTTTTTTGCTTTTTTAAACGGGGTTTTAGGATTTTAGCATTAGCATTGATACATTCCTAAATTTTTCCATTTTTTTGTGCTTTTCCTTAAAAACTATTGACATTTTTAGTCAAAAAACTATATAATTTGACTAGAATTATTGGATAAATTTTTATGAAAGATACGAGGAGATAATATGAAAAAGGATGTATATGAATTAACTAATCCACAAAAATCAATTTGGATGACTGAACAGTATTTAAAAGATACAAGTATAGGAAATATAACTGGTAAAATATCAATTTATGAAAAAATAAATATAGAAAAATTAACTTTAGCTATTCAAGAATTTGTACGCAGAAATGACAGTATGCGTATAAAATTATTTTTAGAAAACGGTACACCAAAACAATATTTTGAAGATTATTCTAATTTCAATATTGAAATACAAAAGGTTTCTTCACAAAAAGAAGTTGACAAATTAGCTTATAAACTTTCTCATACTCCTTTTACTTTACTAGAATCTAACTTGTTTAAATTTAATATATTCATATTTCCAAATGGCAGTGGTGGTATGTTAATTTCTATTCACCATATTATTGGTGATGCTTGGACTTCTGGTTTAATTGTCTCTGGTGTCATGGATATTTATGAATCTTTAGTCTGTACTAATAAACTAAATGAGAATAAAAGTTTCTCTTATCTTAATTATATAAATTCTGAAAAAGAATATTTAAATAGTTCTAAATTCGAAAAAGATGAAGATTTCTGGAATCAAATTTTTGATTCTATTCCTCTTGTTCCAGAAATCCCAAGTAAAAAGCGTTTGGATTTACCTCAAAGTATCGAATATACTTCAAAAAGAGAAGAATTTATTTTATCAAAAAATTTAGTTGTTAAAATAAATGATTTTTGTAAAAAATATAATATTTCAACTTTTAATTTTTTTATGGGAATTTTTGCTATTTATACTAATCGTGTTTGTAATTTAGATGATTTTGTAATTGGTACTCCTATTTTAAATAGAACTAACTTTAAAGAAAAATTATCAACTGGAATGTATATTAGTACTATTCCTTTTAAAATTCATGTCGATTCTAGTATTAACTTTTCTTCTTTTGTACAAACTATCTCTCAAGATATGAGGCAAATTTTTAGACATCAAAAATACCCATATCAAAATATTCTACAGAATTTGAGAAAATTAAATTCTCAAGTTCCTAATTTATATGACTTTTTAATTTCCTATCAAAATATGAGAATGGATACACAAGTAAATTCAATTCCTTATGAAGCAAAATGGATATCAAATGACAATGTTTCTGATAGTTTAAATATTCATTTATATGATATGAATGATATTGGTAGCTTAAATATTGCTTATGATTATCAAATTAATAAATATACTATTGAGGATATTATCACTTTGCATGCCCGTATTTTAGAAATTATAAATCAAATTTTAGAAGATACTTCACTTATCATAAAAGAAATTGATATTTTGTCAAAAAATGATAAAGAAAAATTAAAGCAGACTATTACTTATACACAAGACGACTTTAATTTCTGCTCTAATATTTTAGAACAAATTGAACAAAATTCAAAAAATCATCTTAATCAAATTGCTATAGAAACTTCTAATCAAAGCATTACTTATTCTGAGCTACTTTCAAAAGTTAATAAGCTTGCTAATTATTTAATAGCTCATGGTTTACATGAGAATAGTAACATTGGAATTTTTACTAATCGTTCTATTGATGTAATAATTGGTATTTTAGCTATTTTAAAAATTGGATCCACCTATGTTCCAATTGACCCAGAATATCCAAAAAGTAGAATTGATTATATGATGGATAAAGCCAATCTAGATTTTATTTTAACAGATAGTCCTAATTTAGCTAGATTAGTAGAAAATAAAAAAATTTCTTTACTTATCATTAATAACAAACAATATGAAAACTATTCTTCTAACTTCACTAAAAAAATCACATATAATATAGAACAAAATTTATACATTGTATTTACTTCTGGTTCAACTGGTAACCCAAAAGGAGTTACAATATCTCACAAAAACATGTTAAATTTAATTTACTTTGAAAAAGAAAAAACAAATCTTTTACCTGGTAATAATCGTATTTTACAATTTGCCACTATGAGTTTTGATGTTAGTTATCAAGAAATATATTCTGCTCTTTTAAGTAACTCTACTTTAATTTTAGTAGCAGAAGATATTAGAAAAGATAGTTATAAATTAACAGATTATTTATTAGAAAAGCAAATTGATACTTTATTTATACCTCCTGCTTACTTACGATTATTAACTGAAGAAAATATCAATGTAGAAAAATTTAAAACTTATGTTAAAAACATTATTACAGCTGGTGAACAATTAGTTATTACTAAAGGAATTGAACAACTTCTTTTAGCTGGTATTCAAATTCACAATCACTATGGTCCAGCAGAAACACATGTCGCAACTACCTATATTGTAGATAGAAACAATATAGAAATTAAACCTCCTATTGGTAACCCTATTTCTAACACAAATATTTATATTTTAGATAAATATAACAAAATTTGTCCTTCATATACTATTGGACAAATTGCAATTAGCGGTGATTGTGTAGGAAATGGATACTTTAATAATCCAGATTTAACAAATGAAAAGTTTTTATCTGATTTTTATTCTGATAAAAAGATGTACTTAACTGGTGATTTAGGTTTCATAGATGATGCATATTGTGTTCACTATTTAGGTAGACAAGATTTTCAAGTTAAAATTAATGGTTTTAGAATTGAACTAGAAGAAATTGATAAAGTATTCATGAATATAAAAAATGTTCAAAATGCAGTAAGTATTATTGTAGAAGAAAATCATAAAAAGCATATTGTTACCTATTATACTTTATTAAGCGAGATTTCTCAAACTAATTTATATAAATTGTTAAAAGAAAAATTACCATACTATATGATACCTTCTCATATTTTAAAATTAGATAAATTTCCTTTAACAATGAATGGAAAAGTTGACAAAAAGGCTCTTCCTAAAGTAAATTTATTAAATACAGCTTTTGAATTTATAGAACCAAAAACTCCACTAGAAATACAATTTGCTGATATATGGAAAGAAATATTTAATACAGATAAAATATCTACTAATTTTAATTTCTTCGCCATTGGTGGAGATTCTTTGTTAGCTATCAAATTATCCGCTAAAATATTAGATAATTTTAAAGTAGATATTTCAGTAAAAGATATTTTTCAAACTCCTGTTTTTTCTGATTTACTGAACCTAATCTGTATGAATCAGTCAAAAACAAATACAAAACTTCAAGTTACAGAAGAAAAGGATTTCTATCCTTTATCTTCTGCTCAAAAAAGAATTTATTATACAGATAAAGTAATTGGTGAAAATCACATTGTTTATAATTTACCTGGTGCTTTATTAGTAGAAGATGTTTTAGATGCTAAAAAAGTAGAAAAAGCATTTAATCAGTTAATTAGGAAGCATAGTAGTTTTCGAACTTCTTTCCACTTAGTTGATAATAAACCAATGCAAAAAATTGAAAAAGAATTAGAAATAAACTTGTTAGTAAAACATGCCAATAGTGAAGACATACAAAAATTAGTAAATGAATTTCCCTCTAGTTTTGACTTAAGTATAGCACCGCTATTGCACATTGCTATGTATATTTTAGATAATAAAAAAACATTAATTTTAATAGACACACATCATATTATAGTAGATGGTACTTCTTTAAATATTATTATAAGGGATTTTTGCGATTTCTATAACGGTATAAATATGAATTTTGACAAACCTTTTTCTTACAAAGATTTTGCTGTTTTAGAAAATAAACAACTATCTTCTACTAAATTTGCTACAATAGAAAATTATTGGCTTTCTAAATTTGAAAATAAAACGATTCCTGTTCTTAATTTGCCTTATGATTATGCAAGACCAGTTATGAAATCATACCTTGGAAATAAGATTTCCAAAAAGATAATAAAATCAGATTTTAAAAAATATGAGAATTATGCTAAATCTCTTGGTATTTCTCCTTATATGTTCTTTTTAGCAAGTTTCTTTCTTGTTTTATACAAGTACACAAATCAAGAACATCTAATTATCGGAACTCCAATTGCTGGAAGAGATTTAGAAGAGTTACAAGATTTAGTTGGTATGTTTGTTAATAATATTGTTTTATCTTACGAAATAAATAAAAATGACACTATATTAGAATTTCTTTCTAAGATAAAAGAAACTTCAATCGATGCTTTAACTTATCAACCCTATCCTTTTGATAAGCTAGTTAAAAAGTTAAACTTACCAAAAGATACTAGTCGAAATCCTTTATTTGATGTTATGTTTATTTATCAAAATATGCCATCAAAGCAACTATCTCTTAATAATAAAACTATAAAATTTATGGAAGCTAAAACAGATATTTCTAAATTTGATTTATCATTAGAAATTATTCCATCTTCTCATACCATACGTTTAGAATATAGCACTAATTTATTTAAAAAACACACTATGGATCAGTTTATGTCTCATTACCTAGAGGCTTTAGAAAATATGTATCAAAACAGTAATAAAAAAATAAGCGAAATTTCTATTTTAAGTCAAAAGGAAAAAGACTATTTATTAAATGACTTTAATAAAACTTACTTATATTATCCACAAAATGAAACTATTTCTACTTTGTTTGAAAAACAAGTAGAACAAACTCCAAATGCTATTGCACTTACCTTCCATAATACTAAACTTACTTTTGATGAATTAAATAAAAAGGCAAATTCTTTAGCTAACTATTTAAGGAATTTAGGAATAAATAGAAATGATATTGTAGGTATCATGCTACCTAGATCTTTAGAATTAATAATTTCTATGTTAGCAGTATTAAAAGCTGGTGGAACGTATATCCCAATTGACCCAACGTATCCAAAAAACAGAACTGAGTATATGTTAGAAAATAGTCAATCCAAATTTTTATTAACTTTTTCAAAATTGAGTAAATCTCTTAATTTTGAAAACACCATAAATGTCGAATTAGATAATAACACTATCTATTCATTAGAAAATAAAAATTTAAAAAATGTTAATGAACCTCTTGATTCTTCTTATATTATTTATACCTCTGGTTCTACTGGACTACCAAAAGGAGTCGTTCTAAATCACAAAGCTTTAGTTAATTTATCTTATTATTTAAATAACTACGTTGATTTTTTAAATGGTACAAGTTTAGTAAAAAATATGCTTTCTGTTACAACAGCAAGTTTTGATATATTTATTTTTGAAACTTTAATTTGTCTACAAAAAGGATTAAAAGTTATTTTAGCAGATGAAGAAGAACAACGTGTTCCTTCTTTATTGAATAAATTAATCGAAAAGGAAAATGCTCAAATTATTCAAATGACTCCTTCAAGAATGCAATTCTTAGTAGATAACAAACAAGAGATTCCTTCTATTTCTAAATTACAATATATAATTTTAGCAGGAGAACCTTTACCAATTCATTTATTAGAAGCTTTAAAAGATTTAGGAATAAGAAAAGTATATAATGGTTATGGTCCTTCTGAAACCACGGTATTTTCAACTTTTACAGATGTTACAAATTACAAAAAAATGACTATTGGAAAACCTCTTGCAAATACACAAATCTATTTGTTAGATAAAGATTTGAATCTAGTACCAGAAGGCATATCAGGAGAATTATATATTGCAGGTGATGGTGTTGGAAATGGATATTTAAATAATCCAGAACTTACAAGCAAAAGCTTTATAGAAAATCCCTTTGTACCTAATACTCTTATGTATAAGACTGGTGATAGTGGAAAACTTCTCTCAAATGGTGAAATCTATTATTTAGAAAGGTTAGATAATCAAGTAAAAATTAGAGGTCTTAGAATTGAATTAGAAGAAATCGAGAATAAAATCTTGAAATTTCCTACTATTCAAAAAGTAAAAGTGGTAAAACAAAAAATTCAAAATAGAGAATTTATTTCTGCTTATTTTGTTGCTAATAGTAGAATTCGAGTAAGTGAACTAAGAAGTTATTTATCAAAACAATTACCAAATTATATGGTTCCATCTTATTTTACTGCTCTAGATGATTTTCCTTATACTCCAAATGGAAAAATTGATAAAAAAGCTTTGCCAATTCCAAAAGTAGTTTCTAATAAAGAAACAAAAATAGAAAGACCAACTACAAAAACGCAAAAACAATTAGTAGAGATATGGGAAAAAATACTTAATATTTCTCCAATCGGGATTAAAGATAATTTCTTTGAATTAGGTGGTGACTCTATTTTAGCTATGACATTACATATCGAATTGCTAAAATTAACAGATAAGGTTACTTATGCTGATATTTTTAATAATCCTTGTCTAGATGATTTAGCTAAACTAATTGATAATCAAAAACATAAATCTTTTGAAAAATTAGATGAAGATTTAAAACATGAATTTGATAATATTTTAGAACCTTGTCTGACCCTTCCTAAAAAATATATTTATACATCTCCAAAAAATATTTTAATTGCAGGTGTTACTGGTTTTTTAGGTAGTCATATTTTAGATAGCTTTTTGCAAAAGGAAGATGGAAATGTTTATTGCTTAATTAGAAATGAACCCGGACTTACACCTCAAATAAAATTGTTAGATAAATTACATTTTTACTTTGGAACTAAATATGACCATTTAATTGATAAAAGAATCTTTGTAATAAGATGTAATATGCTAGATAAAAATTTAGGTTTAAGCCAAAAAGCATTAAATGATTTAGCTACACATGTTGATACAGTAATTAATTGCGTTGCAAAAGTTTCTCATTATGGTTCTTATGATAGTTTTTATAATATTAATGTAAAATCTGTTGACTATTTAATTGACTTTTGTATGAATTATAATAAGAAATTTTATCAAGTATCTACTTTAAGTGTTTCTGGTAATTCATTTGTAGACCAATATTATGAAGAACAAAATATGACAGAAACAGTAAATTATAGAGAGAATAATTTTTATATTGGTCAGCCTTTAAATAACGTTTATATTAGAACCAAATTTGAAGCTGAAAAATCAGTTCTTTCTGCTATTCAAAAAGGACTAGATGCTTATATTTTAAGAGTTGGTAATCTAATGCCTCGTAAACTTGATGGAAAATTTCAACCAAATATAAAAGAAAACGCTTATCTAAACAGACTTCTAGCCTTTTTAGAAATTGGAAGTATTCCAAAAACTCTATTAAATGGATACTTAGAATTTACACCTATTGATTACACGGCCAACGCCATTTTAGATTTAATGTGCTATCCTTCTAACAATAATAGAATTTTCCACATTTTTAATGATAAGCATATTCAAATTACAGACTTCTTGAATTTATTAAAACTATATAACTATGTAATAGATGTTGTTCCTGAGGTCGATTTTAAATCAAAAGTAAAAAATATGTTATCAGATGACTCTCAAAAGCAACTTTTAGCTCATTTAATAAATGATTTTGATAAGGACTTGAATTTATCTTACAAAACAAATATAATATTAAAATCAGAATTAACAAAAAAATACTTAAAAAATATCGGCTTTGATTGGCCAGAGATTGATAGTAATTATATAAAAAATTTAATTACTTGTATTGAACTTTTAAGAAAAGGTGATTTTAATGGATAGTGTAATTTCAGTAAGTGCTTCAACTTTAATATTATTACTTATACCGCTTCTATTTACGGTTTTTATGATAATTTCTTTATTACATGTAAAGAAAAAAAACCAACTCCATAAAGTATTTATTATTGTTTTCGTTTTATTAGCTTTATGGTTTATTGGATTAATTGCTCAAATTATTTTGTCTAATAGATTTAACATTAATCCTATATATTTCGAATATTTTATCTATATATCAGCATGTTTTACACCTGTTCTTATTTTCTTTTTAGCTAAAATATTCACACATACAAAGATAAACATTAAGAGATTGGATTTATTATTATTTGTAATTCCAATTATATCCCTTATTGTTTTGTGGACAAATGATTACCATCATTTGTTCTACAAATATTATAGTATATCTATGGAATATTCAGAATTTGGACCATATATGTTTGTTCATTCTATTTATTCTTATATTTTAATGATAATTGCTTGTATTATGCTAATAAAATATTCTATTAAAAATTCTGGCTTCTTTTCAAAACAATCTATATTAATTTTTATAGGAGCTTTAGCACCTCTTTTAGTGAATATAGCTGGATATACTGGAATTATTAGCCTAAGTGTTTACTCTACACCTATATCTTTTACCATTGGAATTCTATGTTTTGCTTTATCTGCTTTCAAATTGCAATTTTTCAATACTACACCAATTGCTTTACAAAAAATTGTTGATAGAATTTCAGATGGTTACATCATTATAAATGAAGACAATCATATTATAGATTTTAATAAAACTTTTTTAACTATGCTAAAAATACATTCTAAAATTAGAAATAAAGATTTCTTTGATTTTATTAAAAATAGTTCTCAAGAATCAAAAGAAACTTTATCTACCTTAGAAAAAAGTTTTAATCAAATTAAGCAAAATCCAAACCAAACTCTCATATTAGATCAATTTGATTCAAAACTAAATAAATATTTTTCTGTTGAAATTTCTGGTATTGTTTCAGAACAAAATTTGCTAGGTATTTTAATTCTATTTAAAGATACAACTCAACATATGCTCGATTTACAAACCATTAGCAACAACCAAGAAACCCTAATGGAAAAAGAACGTCTAGCTTCCTTAGGTCAGTTAATTGGTGGAATAGCACACAACCTAAAAACGCCAATCATGTCAATCTCTGGAGCAGCAGAAGGGCTAAACGATTTAATAAAAGAATATGACACATCCATTGGAGACCCTGAAGTAAATGAGCAAGACCATCACGAAATTGCAAAAGACATGTCTACATGGATTGCAAAAATAAAAACACACACTGAATATATGTCAGACGTAATCACTGCAGTTAAAGGTCAAGCCGTCACATTGTCAACTGATAATGATATTTCATTCACCGTTGAAGAACTCTTAAAAAGAATTAATATTCTAATGAAACACGAATTAAAAAATGCAATTATTTATTTAAATGTTTCAATGAAAGCAGATGAAAATACAATAATTCATGGAGATGTTAATAGCCTTGTACAAGTTATAAACAACATGATTTCAAATGCAATCCAAGCTTACAACGGAAAGCCAGAGCAAACTATTGATTTAATTGTAGAAAAAGACGATGAACACAATAATCTTATCATTTCTATTAAGGATTACGGTTCTGGTATACCAAAATCTGTTAAAGATAAATTATTTAAAGAGATGATTACAACAAAGGGAAAAAACGGTACTGGCCTTGGTCTATATATGTCTTATTCTACTATTCGTGCCCACTTTAATGGCAATATGACCGTAGAATCAGAAGATGGAAAAGGTAGTACATTTAGTATTATTTTACCATTATAATTAAATTGATATTTTCATAATTTTAGGGTAGTATAAAATTTAATACTACCCTAAAAATTTTTTGTTACCTCTCTTACTCCACAAGCAGCAAATATTTCAACTTGTTTTTCTGCTAATTTCCATTTAGGTCCAACCAAAATACTATTAATCTTTTTACAGTAAGCAAACATACGTGTCATATCCTTTACATTCGATGTATCAAAGCTACTTATATCTAATACAATCATATTAGAACAATAATCAAACATTTCAACCATATTCGTTACATTAGCAGTGTTAAAACTACTTAAATTCAGATTATTTAAAGTTTTACATGCATTAAACATTCTTCCCATGTCAACTACATTTGAAGTATCAAATGTACTTAAATCCAAATTATCTAAACTATCACAATGGCAAAACAATTGATACATGCTTTTTACCCTACTTGTATTTATTTTTTCTATATTTTCTATTTCTTTTAAATTTTTTAAAGTATGAAAATAATTGCACATACTAATAGGTTCTATTTCATCTACAATCACTACTTTTTCTATTTCACTCATATTACGCCAAGGTTGTTGCTCGTTATATGCCATATGGATTTCTCTAATATTTCCATAATAATGCTCTTCACTATCTTTATTATTGTAGGCATCTTCTTCATTATCAAAAAAACTTAAAGTATTACCATTTAAAGAAACATAAATACCTCTCTCTGCTTCAAACCCTCTATACAAGACCTCTTCTTCTGTCACCCAATATATCCAATCTTCTTCTGTTTTGACCTGTATTGTTATAGGTCTTCTTTTGTCTACTCTTGAAATTTCTTTTGCTTTTTTGAAAAGCTTATCCTGTTTTATTTCCTTCTCATATTGTTCTATTAGTTCTTCCTCTGACATGTTTTTTGCTTTTTGCTGTAGATTTATTCCTATTAGCTCTAATGTCTCTTGGTAATTCCCTTTTTTAGTTTCATCACTTGCTTTGTTTGCATTTGATATTGTTCCATTATCTCCTGTTAACATACCAATACTTACTCCTGCTAATATTATTAAGATAACAATTGTTACTACTAATGCAATTAAAGTAATTCCTTTTTGATTTTTCATTACTTTTCCACCTCTCCTTTTTCTTTTGTTTATTGTTTTTTTCTTTCTATATTTGCTTTATTTTTAGCAATAAAAATAGACATTATCTATGTTTAAATTTTATCATAATTGTGAATTATGTCAAGGTTGTGTACGAGTTTATTTCTTGTTGTGAATTACAATTTACCGAAAAAATTCTTGAAATATCAATAGTTTTACCATAAAAAAAGTATAAGACTATTTATGTAGTCTTATATTTTTTGAAATAAATGTCGAAATTTGCGATGAAAAATGCTTGAAATTTCATACATTCTATGCTTTAATAAATACATTAATTGTTTCAAAATAAATTCTATCCTTATTTTATCTAATTTTAATATCTAATCATTCAGAATTAAACATTCTAAAAAGAATCTGTCTATACCATTATTACATTTATTATTTTAATCTTTATATTTCAAATGAAAGTAATCTAAAAGGTCAAAAAAATATTAATCATGACTATTTTGTTCTAAAAAATTAAAATTCAAAATTTTTAAATTTACTATTTATATTCAATATTCATCAAAATCTCAATAATTATAAAATTTTACAAAGAAGTTCTTGAAAAAGAATGGATTTTATTGTAAAATTAGAAAGGAAGTAAAATATGATAAAAACAAAATTACCAATTACAAATGATTATATATGGAAAAAAATATTTGCAAAAAAAGGAAATGAAAGCATATTAAAAGACTTTCTAATTGCTATCTTAGAAATTCCAATAGAAAAAGTAGAAGTCCAAGCAGAAGTTAGTTTAGAAAAACAACTAGAAGAAAATAAATTAGGGAGACTAGATATACTAGCGATTTTAAATAATGACACAATTGTAAATATAGAAGTTCAAGTAATAAATCCATATGATTTTATAGATAGAACATTATACTATTGGTCAGGAAATTATTATAATGCTTTAACTGCTGGAGAAAATTATAATAGAACTAAAAAGACAATAGCAATAAATATATTAAATTATGAACAATTTGAAAATGGACCATATCATGAAATAGCAAGATTAAAAAGAGATTATAAAAATTACATTTTAACAGATAAAATGGAAATACATTTTATACAAATACCAAAGTTTGTAAAAGAAAAAAGGGGCATACAAACTAAAATGGAGCAATGGCTACAATTTATAAGTCAATCGAATCCAAAGGGGGTAGAATTAGCTATGAAAAAAAATAAAGAAATAAAAAAAGCTAATGATGAATACGAATATTTGACAGGGAATGAAGCAGAAAGAAGATTGGCTTTTTTAAGAGAAAAAGCAATAAGAGATGAAAAAAGTATGGTGCAAGGAGCAAGAGAAGAAGGAGAGAGAATTGGAGAGATACGAGGAAAAAAATTAGGAGAAAAAATGGGCAAAAGTATAGGAGAGAAAACAAAACAGCTAGAAATAGCAAAGAAAATGTTAGATACTGATATGCCCATTAAACAGATTTCGGAATTAACAGGCTTATCTGCAAATGAAATAAAGAAACTATCATAGCTTTTTCACATTTTCTCCTTTTTTCTAAAAAACTCTTGCTTTTTCTACATTTTATTAATATAATGTTAAAAACAGTGTAAACTTAGGCACATTCGAAAGGACGATGTTAAAATGAGAAAAGGACTACAAAATTTAGAAAATAGTGAAAATAGAAATTACAAAATCATAGCTGTTGACGACGAAGAAGGAATCATAGATTCTCTATCAATCTTCTTAAAAAGGTCAGGGTATGAATTCACTGGTGTAACCAATCCTCAAGAAGCAATCGAAAAAGTCAAAACCGAACATTTTGACCTAATGATATTAGACTTCATCATGACACCTTTCCATGGAGACCAAGTAGTAGAAGAAATCAGAAAATTCAACAAAGAATTATACATCCTATTACTAACAGGTCATAAAGACTTAGCACCACCATTAGAGACAATCAGAAGACTTGACATCCAAGGTTATTGTGAAAAAAGTGATAAATTTAACCAATTACTTTTATTAATAGAGTCTGGCATTAAATCAATAGCTCAAATGAATCAAATCAAGAAAATAAACGAAGAACTACAAAATGCAAACGACCAACTAGAAAAAGCATATTTAGAAAGCATTGAAACATTACGATTCACAGTAGAAGCAAAAGATAGCTACACAAGAGGACACTCTGACAGAGTTTCTGCCTATTCTGTTTTAATTGGTAAACATCTTAATTTACCAGAAGAAGATTTAAAAACCTTAAAAATTGGTGGATTATTCCATGACATTGGAAAAATTGGTGTTCCAGATAGTATCTTACTAAAAGAAAGCAAATTAACAGATGACGAATATTCTGAAATAAAAAATCACCCATCAATCGGTGCTCACATATTATCAAACGCTACAATTTTCCAAAACATCATACCTATTGTAAAACATCACCATGAAAAATATGATGGTCACGGATATCCAGCGCAGTTAAAAGGTGAAGATATTCCTTACTTTGCAAGAATTGCCGCTATTGCCGATAGTTTTGACGCTATGACATCTCGCAGAACATATCGTAATTCTTTGCCAATTGAAACTGTTATCTCAGAATTCGAGAGATGTAAAGGTACACAATTCGACCCTGAACTTGATGACTTATTTTTAGATATCTTAAAAAATCACTTTGATGAAATTGAAGAAATACAAGAAAAATATAAATGTTAATTTAGAGACGTGTCTTTTTTGACACCGATTGGTAAAATAAAAAGGGGCGTAAAGTACATTTCATATGAGAGGCGAGCTTTTGTCTTTCTTGATCTATTTTAATAACCTTTACCTTTACAACATCGCCAACAGAAACAACTTCACTTGGACTTCTTACAAATTTATCACTCATCTCAGAAATATGTACAAGTCCATCATGCTTTACACCAATATCTATAAAAGCACCAAAGTCGATTACATTTCGAACCGTTCCGGGTTAACACCATTCCTTCTTTTAAATCCTCTAATTTTAAAACATCACTTCTTAAAATCGGTTTTGGCATATCCTCACGAGGGTCCCTTCCTGGCTTTGACAATTCTTCTATAATATCAGTTAATGTCATCTCCCCTAAATCTAGCTCTTTTGCTGTATTTGCTACATTAACACTTTTTAGTTTATTTCTTAATTCTTCTAGTTTTTCTTTGACTTTTAAATCTTGTTTATCAAATCCTAAGTTAGCAAGCAATTTTTCAGTTGCCTCGTAACTCTCAGGGTGAACAGCTGTAATTTCTAAAGGATTATCCCCATCTAATATTCTTAAGAAACCAGCACATTGTTCAAAAGCTACTTTACCTAATTTTGGTACTTTTAATAGTTGTTTTCTGTTCTTTAATTTTCCATTTTCATCTCTATATTTTACGATATTCTTAGCAATACTACTATTAATTCCTGATACATAAGCTAGTAAAGATGGTGTCGCTGTATTAACATCTACACCTACTTTGTTAACACTGTCCTCTACTACGCCTGTTAAGCTTTCAGCTAATCTCTTTTGATTAACATCATGTTGATATTGTCCTACTCCAATTGCTTTTGGGTCAATTTTCACTAGTTCTGCTAATGGATCTTGAAGTCTTCTAGCTATTGAAATAGCTCCTCTTATAGAAACATTGATATCTGGATACTCTTCTGTTGCAAGTTTAGAAGCAGAATATACAGATGCTCCCGCTTCACTAACAATGACATAATGAACTGGTCTTGAGGCTTCTTTTATCATATCAGCAACAAACATTTCTGATTCCCTAGAAGCTGTACCATTTCCTATTGCTATCATATCAATTTTGTCTTTTTCAATTAACTTTAATAATTCTTTTTTAGCCCCTTCTACATCATTTTGTGGTTCTGTTGGATATACAGTTGTATAGTCTAAAACTTTTCCCGTTTCATCAATAACAGCAATCTTACAACCAGTTCTATATGCTGGGTCAAACCCCATCACTGTTTTTCCTTTAATTGGTGCCCCTAGCAATAGTTGTTTTGAATTCTGACCAAATACTTTAATAGCTTTTTCTTCTGCTTTTTCAGTTAAATCACTTCTGATTTCCCTTTCAATAGATGGTTCAATTAATCTTCTAAAACTATCTAAAATTGTTTCTTTTAACATTTCTGTAAATTGCGTTTCGCCTTTTATTACATCTCTTTCAATAAAAGATAATATTTTTTCTTCTGGTTTTCCGAATTTTTACTTTCAAAAATTCCTCTTTTTCTCCACGATTAATAGCTAAAATTCTGTGACTTGGAATATATTTGATAGCCTCACTATATTCGTAATACATTTCATAGTTTGACTTTTCTTCTTCCTTAGCTGCTTTAGTCTCAATAACAGCTTCTCTATAACATTGTCTTTTAATTTCTTTTCTATATTTTGCATTATCTGAAATATCTTCTGCTATAATATCTAAAGCTCCTCCGAATTGCCTCCTCTTCTGTGTTTACGGCCTTATCTTTATTTTTCTTATCCTCTTCTGATAATTTATCTATATTAATGTACTCTTTAGCTATTTCTTTAATCGGTTTTGTTTCTTTTTGTTCTATAATAATAACTGCTAATGGCTCTAACCCTTTCGCTTTAGCAACAGTTGCTCTTGTTTTCTTTTTTTGTTTATATGGTCTATAAATATCTTCTACCTCTGCTAATGTTTTTGCAATTGCTACGGCTTGTAAAATTTCGTCTGTTAATTTTCCTTGCTCTTCAATTGATTTAACTACTTCTTCTTTTCTTTGTTCTAAGTTTCTTAAATAGTTTAGTCTATCCCCTAATTCTCTTAATATTTCATCTGAAAGTCCTCCTGTAACTTCTTTACGGTATCTAGCAATAAATGGAATAGTATTTCCTTCGTCAATTAATTTTACTGTGTTTTCTACTTGTGATGGCTTGATATTTAATTCTTCTGCAATTGTTTTAATAATTTTGTCCATTATTTTACTTCCTTTCATTTAGATAGTTTTACATCTTTTTATTTCGCTTTTATATTATATCAAATGTTCATAAAAAAACAATATAAATTAAAAAAATTATATATCATAATCTTCATTTTAAAAAAAGTCGAAGTTATGGCTAAGTTGGGACAGGCACACTTTAGCCAAAAACACATTTATTCTTGAAAACAAATGGAAAATAGTGTATAATAGCAAAGAAACAATAAGAGAAAGGAAGAAAGATAAATGTTAAGTGCAAACAATGTAACAGTAAGATTTGGAAAAAGAATACTGTTCGAAGATGTAAACATTAAATTTGGAAAAGGAAACTGTTATGGAATAATAGGAGCAAATGGAGCAGGAAAATCAACCTTTTTAAAGGTATTATCTGGGGAAATCGAGCCAAGCAAAGGAGATGTAAGCTTAGACAAAGGAGAAAGAATATCTGTTCTAAAGCAAGACCACTTTGCTTATGAAGAAAATACAGTACTAGACACAGTAATCATGGGTAACAAAGAGCTTTATAGCATTATGAAAGAAAAAGACGAAATATATGCTAAACCAGATTTTAGTGAAGATGATGGAATGAAGGCTGCTAAATTAGAAGAAAGATTTGCCGAATTAGACGGCTGGAATGCTGAGTCTGATGCTGCTATGCTATTAAATGATTTAGGAATTATCCCAGAAAATCATTATAAATTAATGAAAGAAATTGAAGCAAAAGACAAAGTAAAAGTTTTATTAGCCCAAAGTCTATTTGGTAATCCAGATGTTTTACTCCTAGACGAACCTACTAACGACTTAGATTTAAAAAGTATCAACTGGCTACAAGACTTCCTAATGGACTTCGAAAACACTGTCATTGTTGTATCTCATGATAGATATTTTCTAAACAAAGTATGTACACATATAGCTGATGTAGATTTTGGAAAAATTAAAGTATATCCAGGAAACTATGATTTTTGGTATGAATCTAGTCAATTAGCTTTAAAACAAGTAAGAGAACAAAATAAGAAAAAAGAAGAAAAAATCAAAGAGTTGCAAGACTTTATCGCAAGATTTAGTGCTAATGCTTCTAAATCAAAACAAGCAACTTCAAGAAAAAAGACTTTAGAAAAAATAGAATTAGACGAAATTAAGCCATCTAATAGAAAATATCCATATGTAGATTTTAAGCCAGATAGAGAACCCGGTAAGGAAATTTTGCAATTAAAAAATATATCAAAAACAATAGAAGGTGTAAAAATATTAGATAATATATCTTTCGATGTCAAACAAGGTGATAAAATTGCCTTTTTAGCTGACAACGAAATTGCTAAAACTGTACTATTTCAAATTATCGCTGGAGAACTAGAACCAGATAATGGAGAACTAGTTTGGGGAACTACTATAACTAACAATTACTTCCCTAAAGATAATAATTACTTATTTAATACCGATGAAGATGTAACAGAATGGCTAAGAAAATACTCAAAAGACCCAGATGAGACGTACGTAAGAAGCTTTCTAGGAAGAATGCTATTTTCTGGTGATGAAGCATTAAAAAAAGTAAAAGTTCTTTCTGGAGGAGAAAAAGTAAGATGTGTATTGTCTAAAATAATGTTATCAGGTGCTAACTTTTTAATATTTGACGAACCAACTAATCATTTAGACATGGAAAGCATTACTGCTGTAAATGAAGGCATGAAGAAATTTGTTGGAAACATTTTATTTACTTCACATGACCATGAGTTAACTCAAACAGTTGCTAACAGAATTATTGACATCAAAGAAAATGGCAAAGTTGTTGATAAAGAAGTTACTTACAATCAATATTTAGGTGTAGAATAAATTTTAAATAAGGAATGGTGTTAAAAAATATGGCAAGAGTTGATAAAATTAATTATTATTTAAATATAGCTCAAACAGTAGCAGAAAGAGGAACCTGTCTTAGAAATAATTATGGAAGTATTATTGTTAAAAACGATGAAATTATATCAACTCGGATACTCTGGTGCACCACGAGGTAGAAAAAATTGTTTAGATTTAGGGTATTGCATAAAAAGTGATATGCCAAGCGGTAAAGGTTATGATAAGTGTAGGTCTGTTCATAGCGAACAAAACGCAATGCTTAGTGCTGCAAGAAAAGATATGATTGGTGCTACTTTATATATGGTTGGTATTAATCAGAGAAATGGCGAATATGTAAAAGATAATTGGCCTTGTACTTTTTGTAAAAGAATGTTAATTAATGCAGGTATTAAAGAAGTTGTAATGAGAGATACTAAAACTGATTACCGAATTGAACAAGTCCAGTCTTGGATTGAAGATGATGATTCTTTAGAATATTAGAAACCCAGCCTATCGTAAAAGATGTGTCCCAAATTTCACAAAAATGTAGCTATAGGGCAGCCTGAACTTTACTGCCTAAAGTTTACTAGTTCCTAATTATAATTATAGCATATTTAACTTCATTTTGCAAAATTTTCAAATGCTAAATAGCCGTTAAAGAAGGAAATTTTTGACTTTTTTTGTTTTTTATAGCATAATTTATGTATACGATAAATTATACTATAAAAGGAAGAATTGCTATGGGATTAATAAATAATATACGTGAATTTTTTTCAGATTCAAAAAATACTCAACCAGCACAAGCAAATGTAAATGAGGAATATGAAAAATCAAGATTAGCTGAAAGAATAATTGATTTAACAAATAGCATAAAAAGAATCAATTGTTTTGATAGGAGTGTTTCTAATTTACCAAATTCTTATAGTTATGAATATGAATTAAAAAGAAAGAGTTTAGAGGAATTACAAGCAATTAGTTCTAGTTTAGAAAATAAGCTTGCAGAATTAAAAAAACAAAACCAACGAGTAAATCCAAAAAGGGAAGCTCTTGAAGCTTCTAAATGGACTGGACAAAAGCCTGAATATATGAGTAATTATGATTTTGATAGGTTTCAAAGAGACGATGATGGTAGATAAATTATAAAAGTATAAGACGTTGATATCTTATACTTTTTCTTTTGTTCTATACATAAAAATAGATACAATTGATACTTATATTTTATCATAAGCATGAATTATATCTACATGTTGTATATCTTTATTTCATTTTCATTTTTTCTATTTCTTGTTTTGATAAGCCTGTTAATTCAGAAATCTGTTCAACTTTCATGTCAGCAGCTAACATTTTTTTAGCTATTTCTTTCTTACTGTTCTTAGCTCCTCTTTTTTCTCCTCGTATTTCTCCAATTCTCTCTCCTTCTTCTCTCGCTCCTTGCGCCATACTTTTTTCGTCTCTTATTGCCTTTTCTCTTAAAAAAGCAAGCCTTCTTTCTGCTTCGTCCCCTGTTAAGTATTCATACTCATCATTAGCCTTTTTTATTTCTTTATTTTTTTCCATAGCTAATTCTACCCCCCTTCGGATTCGCTTGACTTATAAATTGCAACCATTGCTCCATTTTAGTTTGTATTCCCCTTTTTTCTTTTACAAACTTTGGTATTTGTATAAAATGTATTTCCATCTTATCTGTCAAAATTTTATATTTATAATCTCTTCTTAATCTTGTTACTTCATGATATGGTCCATCTTCAAATTGCTCATAATTTAATATATTTATTGCTATTGTCTTTTTAGTTCTATTGTAATTTTCTCCAGCAGTTAAAGTATTATAATAATTTCCTGACCAATAATATAATGTTCTTTCTATAAAATCATATGGATTTATTACTTGAACTTCTATATTAACAATTGTGTCATCATTTAAAATCGCTAATATATCTAGTCTTCCTAATTTATTTTCTTCTAGTTGTTTTTCTAAACTAACTTCTGCTTGTACTTCTACTTTTTCTATTGGAATTTCTAAAATTGCTATCAAAAAGTCTTTTAAAATACTTTCATTTCCTTTTTTAGCAAATATTTTTTTCCATATGTAATCATTTGTAACTGGTATTTTGAGTTTTGCCATATTCCTGCTTCCTTTCTAATTTTACAATATATTTTGTTCTTTTTCAAGAACTTCTTTGTAAAATTTTATAATTATTGTTTTTTGGTAAATATTGAATAAAATAGTAAATTAAAAATTTTGAATTTTAATTTGTTAGAATAAAATATAATAACATTGATTTACTTTCATTTAAAATATAAAGAATTTTAAAATTTTTATTTAAAATAAATATAGATAATATAAACTTTTTTTCTTTGAACGTTTAATTCTGAATTATTAAATATTGAAATCAGATAAAATAAGGATAAAATTTTTTTGAAATAAAAAATAGAATTTAATACATTTATTAAAACACAGAATATATAAAATTTCAACCACTTTTCATCGCAAATTTCGACATTTATTTCAAAAAAAGTATAAGACCACATAAATAGTCTTATACTTTTAGTTGTTTCAAACTTATTAATTACGGCCTATTATTTACTAAATATGGTAAATTATCATTTACTCCTGTTTCTTGCTTCCAAACGCCTTTACCTTCTTCATTACTAAGTAATGTTAATAATCCTGAATTCAATGTTTTCATTTGTGTCAATGTGTAAGTTTTGTTAGTAATACTACAACTTGTTCCCTTTGTTGCTATATCTGTCTTTCCTGTTATTGAAGCAGTATATTTTCCTGTTATATAGGTACAATTTCCTCCTAAGTTTCCTGTTACTGAACTTCCTAAAACTGACTCATTTGCATTATATGAATTATATATATAATTATTATTTTCCTCATATACATTGCTTTGTCCTACAACCCCACCTACTTCACTGTATCCGCAGACATCACCTTTATTATAACTATTCTTTATTGTTGAGCCATAACTATATCCTGAAATTCCTGCTACATGATGTGTTTTATAATTAGATGTAATCTCTCCTGTGTTAAAACATTGGTCTATTATAGTATTGTAACTAACTCCTATTATTCCTCCTAATCCTCCTGTTGTTCTAATACTTTCACCAGTACTTTCAAAATTTACTTTTCCACTATTTTTAGATATTGTTATTGTAGAATCAATAGCCTGTCCCATTATTCCTCCTGCACTAACGCCTTTTTCCTCACCAAAAATTGTATTACGATTTGCAGTTATCTCTCCTATATTAGTGCAATTTTCTATTCTAGCAGAAGATATAATTCCACAAATTCCTCCAGCATAACTATTAGTATTATTTACATTTCCATAACTTTTAATAAGACCTGAATTTGTACAATTTAAAATAATACATTCTTCATCGGTATATACATCTAATACATTATTAGTTCCGCAGATTCCACCTGTACCAGAGCTTGCAAATATATTATTAATATTGCTACAATTTAATATTTGACTATGAATCATAGTTCCCACAATTCCTCCATGTGCATTCTCAGTTGTATCAGTTATTTGGCTATTATTAGTACAATTATTAACTGTACCATCCTTTAATTTTCCTATAATTCCTCCTATAAATTTACATTGAGCATCTATTTTTCCATTTATTGTTACACTATTAATTGTACATTCTATTCCCATTCCAAATAATCCACTACTCTGGTAAGTAGTATCTTTACTTGAAGAATTAATTGTTACTGTTTTATTATTCCCTTCAAATGTTCCTGCAAAATATTTCCCTGTATACTCTTTTCCTACTGTTGAATTGCCATATCCTATCGGAATCCAATTCTCTCCTGTTTCTATATTATCTATTAATTTTACTGTTCTTGACGCAAACGTATTATCTCTTTCATTTACTTGTATTGCTAAATTTCTTAAATCTGTCGCTGTCTTTATTATTTTAGTATTTGTTACTGTTTTTACTTCTGATGTTTTTTCTTCATTTT
>CANPAC010000018.1 GCA_947571975.1 uncultured Clostridium sp.
TGTTTGCTCTTGTAACTTTGTTGTTTGACTCTGTATGCTTGTTGTTTGCTCTTGTAACTTTGTTGTTTGACTCTGTATGCTTGCTGTTTGCTCTTGTAACTTTGTTGTTTGACTCTGTATGCTTGTTGTTTGCTCTTGTAATGCTCCCATTTGGCTTTGTAAGTTTTCTATTTGATTTTGCATTGTTGGTATTTTTGCTACTTGTTTTTGCATTTCTGCTATTTGCTTTTCTATCTTTGGTATTTTTGCTACTTGTTTTTGCATTTCTGTCATTTGTTCTTGCATAACATCAACCTTTTGTCCAACTACACCAATTGCAGCTAAAATTTCATTCTTACTTTCATTGTCCATAATCTCCCTCCTTTCCTTTTAATGCAACCGATTGTTTTATTATTATACATAGATAACACTAATATGTCAAGAATTTTTCGTTGACAAAATTCGACATTTATGTGTCATAAAACTGTAAAAAACATTTAACATTACTGAAATACAATGTACTAATTTTTATAGTATAATTAAATATATTTATTTCTTAAGGAGAATTATCTATGAGTATTGAAGCAGATTTAAAAAAAGATGGAATTGAAGTAATAGAATCACTAAATACTTTAAAAATAAATTCGATAGCTAAAAACATATCCCAAAAAATTTGTGAAACATTTCCTAACTATGGATTTAATCAAAAAGAGCTATTTATTCAATTATCTAGATTAAATATGTACAGAGCAAAGATGCCTGATGGACTAGCAGAAGCAAACTACTTTTATAAAAACACTTCTATTTATTTTAATGAACATATTTCTGATGAAGATTTAGAAGAATTTGCTATTCATGAGTGTATTCATTATATACAAGAAGTAAAAGACAAAAGAAATTATCTAATAAGAATGGGGCTTTGCGATTACACTGAATTTAAAATTTATGGTTTAGGATTAAATGAAGCTGCTGTTCAATTAATGTCTTCTAGAATTAATGGTATTCCAAAAGAATATGTAAAATATTTTGGTATAAGTTTTGAAACAACTAGTCCTTCTTATTATCCTTTAGAATGTTGTTTAGTTAACCAATTAGCTTATATTACTGGCGAAGACGTTCTATTTGAAAGCACTTTAAAAAGTTATGATAACTTTAAAAAGACTTTTTCTGAATTAACATCACCAAAAATTTTTATGACAATTCAAAATGCTATTGACGATATTTTATATCGAGAGGAAGATATTATTAAAATTAATAATAAGATTGCTCAAGTTGATGATCGAAACAAAAAAATAGATGGTATGATTGAAAAAATAGAGGAATTGAAAACTGAAATAAATTTGACATTTTTAAAAACACAAAACCTTATCCTTACTAGCTACTTTGATAATGCTTTTAATAAAATTATTACATTAGAAGATATTGAAAACTATAGACAAAAATTATATGGTTTTAGAGATGTTATCGGTTACACAGATGGTTATACATTTTTTAATGATTATTATGTTTCTAAAATGGAAAAATTAGAACACAAATACAATATGATTGAAAATGGTCAATATGAAACAGCACTTAAGGTTATTACTAAAAAAGAAAATATATTTATACGTCTTATTAAAACTTTAAAAAATGTTATTTTAGGAAATTCTGCAAAAGAAGAAAAATCCTATTAATGTAAAAAAGATATAAAACAGTTAATATATAAATATTAACTGTTTTATAAATTTTTATTTCTTTTAACTTATAATATTTTCTATTATATTTTTTGCTGCTTCCCTTCCAGAATGTGCTGCCCAAGCAACAGTTCCCTTTACTCCAGCTAAATCACCACCAGCATATATTTTAGGATTAGAAGTTTGATATTTTTCATTAACTTCTATATTTCCCCATTTATTAGTTTTCAATCCTAATTTACTTACATATGGCTGAACACTAGAACCTAGAGCCATTATAATATTATCTACAACTGTTTCATAATTACTTCCCTCTATATTTACAGGTACTAGCCTATTCTCATTTTCTTTTTGTACTAACTCTGTTTTGATTAATTCTACTTTTTCTACTTTATTTTTTCCTATAATTTTCACAATATTATTTTGGAATAAAAATTCTATTCCCTCTTGCATTGCTTCTTCTACTTCTTTATCCTCTGCTGGCATTTGTTCTCTAGCTCTTCTATAAATTACTTTTACTTCTTTTGCACCTAATCTTTTAATAGTTCTAGCACAATCCATTGCTACATTTCCGCCACCTATTACAGCTACTGTTTTGCCTTTATAATCCGGATGTAACTTGTACTCTAAAAGCTCATTACCTCCTATTACGCCTTCTAATTCCTCACCTTCTACTCCCATTTTAGAAGATTTATTTGCACCTATACTTAAAAAGATAGCATCATATTCATTCTCTAAATCATCTAAGAAAACATTCTTTCCTAATTCTTGATGATATTTCACTTCAATGCCTAATTTCAAAATTTTATTTACTGTCTTTTGCACTATATCTTTAGAAAGTCTAAATTCCGGAATTCCATGTACTAATAAACCACCTAAATAATCATATTTTTCATAAATTGTTACTTTAATTCCACCTTTAGCTAGAAATGCACTTGCTGTTAACCCTGCTGGTCCCCCTCCGAATTACTGCTACCTTTTTATTGCTTTTATTATTTTTCATTTCCTCAGCAAATATATTTTTTAAACTTTCATCATCTTCTATCATAAAATCAAAAACACTAGCTTCTAAATCTCCTATTGAAACAGGCTCTTTCTTTATTCCTCTTACACAAGACCCTTGACATTGTTTTTGATGTGGACATATTCTTCCGCAAACCCCTTGTAATACTGTTGTTTCAGATAATATTTCATATGCTTTTTGATAATTATTTTCTTTTATTTGTTCAATAAATTTAGGAATGTTATTTTCTAATGGACATCCCTTAGTAGCACATGGCTTTACTTTACAATTTAAACAATACTTGGCTTTTTCATTTATTTCTTCCATCTTTTAATCCTTTCTAAAAATATCAATTATTTTTCTTTATTTAGTAGTTCATTAACTAATTTTAAATCATTAATAAAATCAATCTTTTTCGTTTCATCACGAAGTAATGCAGCTGGATGCCAAGTTGGCATATATTTTATTTGCTTCTTTTCAATCCATTTTCCTCTTGATGCTGTAATTCCATATTCTTGACCTAAGATATTTTTTAAAGCTACACTTCCGAAGTAATACAATTATTTCTGGTTTAACTAACAATACTTGATTTCTTAAATAATTTAAACAAGAAACTGCTTCATCTTGCTCCGGATTTCTATTCCCTGGTGGTCTACATTTTACAACATTTGCAATATACACTTCTTCTCTTTTTATACCCACAGTTTGAAAAGCCATATCCATTAATTTTCCAGCTCTTCCTACAAAAGGCTCGCCGAAGTCTATCCTCGTCTGCACCTGGGCCTTCTCCAATAAACATAACTTTAGATTGTTTATTTCCTACACCAAAAACAATATTTTGCCTTGTTTTACATAACTTGCATTTATTACAATTTATAATTGATTCTTCTAATTCTTCCCATGTTTCAAACATATTTTACTCCTATTTTACACATTGTTCAATTAACTTTATTTTTTGTCTTTGGTTAGTATCAATTTTTGCTTTTGTTCCAATTGGTATCACTGTTTTATTTTCAATATGACCAAAATTGTTTGATTTAATAATAGGAAATTTATATTCATTTCCTATTGTATCTATAATAATTTGTTCTAATTTAATATTACTTTCATGTTGATAATTTCCTATCCATAATCCTTTTATACTGTCAAATACTCCATTTTGCTTCATATGAGCTAAAAAATGACTTGCTCCTGCTGGTTCTGTTTCTAATCCTAATTCTTCTATAAATAATATTTTATCCTTAAATTCTATTTTGTATTTTCCACTTACTAAACTATGTATTAGACTAAGATTTCCTCCTACTAAATTACCTTCAGCTTGTCCTTCTTGAATCGTTATGTACTCTTCATCTTTAGTTCCTAATTCTAAGTTCCCATCAGCAAATCTTTTTAATGCTTCTTTAAAACTATAATCAGTTTCATCTGTTGCAATAGTTTTAAAATTTGTTCCACTAAATGTAACTAATCCAGTTTTAGCAGTAATTGTGTTAGTAATTGATGTAATGTCACTATAACCACATATAATCTTAGGATTTTGCTTGATAGCTTCATAATCTAACAACTCAAATATAGTATTTGAATTATTTCCACCCTTAGCACACCAAATCATTTTAATGTTTTTATCTAAAAACATCTCATTCATATCTTCTGCTTTTTCCTTAGCTGTACTACTATAACCATTTGTATTAGAAAATATATTTTTAGAAAATTTCACTTTAAATCCTTTTTTCTCTACTATTTCTTTTGCTTTTTCTAATTCTTCTATATTATCTCCTATAATTGGGTCTGATGGTGCTACAATACCAATAGTATCACCTAATTTTAGCTTATTTGGAATTATCATAATTTTCTCCTTTATTATTTTAATTCGATTAGTGCCGTATTCAATCCATAGCCCTCTTTTTCTACTCTATATGAATGAATTAAATCAGAATTACAAACACTACAAATTCCACTATCTATTATATTCTCTGGTTTTAACCCTTCTTTTTGTAATATTATTTTGTTGATTTTTACTGTATCTATATTCCACTTTTGGTCTAGCATTGTTTCTTCTATTACTCCATTTTCACTTAAAATCCCTAAATCTTTAAATTCCTTTTCAAAGCTTTCCTTAACTTCCTTTTCTACCTCAAAATGGCATTTTCTAATACTTGGACAAATTACACAGATAATATCTTCTGGTTTGCAACCAAATTCTTTCTTCATTTTTTGTATTGTCTTAACTGAAATTCTTTGCAAAGTTCCTCTCCATCCTGAATGAGTATTAGCTATTACCTTTTTAATCGGGTCAAAGAATAACAATAAAATGCAATCTGCATTAGTTGTAGAAAGTACTATGTTCTTTTTATTAGTAATTAATCCATCTGTCTTATCATATTTATTTAAATTAAAATCTGGCTCTTTTTCATTTATCTTTTTGCTTACAATTTTTACTTCATCTGTATGATTCTGGTTTGTCTTTACTAAATTATCTTTCTTAGAACCTATAGCATTACATAAATATTCATAATCTTTTAATGCTTTTTGATAAACCTCTGGTTCTAATTTTTGTTTATTAGCTTTAGCAGTTCTATAATTCTTATCTAACCCTAAACTATAAGCATGATTAATAACATCCTGATACTCTAATAGCTTTTTAAATTGTAAATATTCTACACCATCTTTTCGAAAATGTAAAACATTTTCATTAGATAGATTCATATTTCCTCCCCCTTACCTTTAATTTAAATTATAAAAATGACAGGTTGATATATAACTATTTTGAAGAAAAGACCCAGATTGTGTCGCCCTAGCTATGCTTTTTCAAAAAATAGTTATATATCAACCTGCTCTTTTATATTTTAATAAAAATTGGGTTATAACTATTTTAAACCATTTCTTTTATTTTATCATATTTTATTTCTTCTTTAGAATATTCTTCTGGTCTTAATCCAACTCTTGTCTTCATAAATCTATTTACTAGTATCATTAATATTCCAAAAATCACACCTATTATTATCATACAATAAGCTGTTTCCATTCTATTTAATAAAAATGATCCTAATATTCCAAATAATGCTCCTCCGATTCCTTTTAAGAAATTATTAGCAGTAAAGATTTTTGTGTCAATTTCTTCATTAGAAAAATTACTTAAATATTTCTCTATTAAAGGGTCATATATTCCTTTAAAAACATATCTTGCGCCATAAAATGCCATAATCAATAATACTACTACTTTGTATTCTTTTGCAATAATTCCAAATATTCCAGAAAAAATGCAAATTCCTATTATTAAAAATCCTAATACTGATAATGTTTTATTTCGAAATTTATTGTGAAATTTTTCTTGTTTTTTACCAGATATTCCCGCTATTATTCTTAACATAGCAAACAAAATTCCTAAATATGATGTTGAAACTTCTAACTCTTCTAACATATTAATTTCATAATTATCTATTATACTAGTTAGACCTTTTATAATTGCTGCAAATAAAATAAGGCTTTTTATTCTTTCAGACTTTAATATAAACTTAAAAGCCTCACCTATTTGTTTAAATTGATTTACACTTTGTATTTTTTTCTTCTGGCTTTTTTTAATTGGCTCAATAAAACATATTGATAATATTGTAACTAGTATTAAAATCGTAAGTGTTGCAACTAATGGTATATATGGATTAATTTCATACAAAAATCCTGCTATAATAGTAGAAATGGCATTTATTATATAATATCTTGATGCTCCTTTTTGACTTAATTTTGCAAAAATTTTACTTTTAAATTTGCTGTTTGGAATAGATTCATTTAATAAGCTCGGTTCTGCACTTTCTTTGATAGCAAAAGCAGTAGCACTTATAATTTCTGCAATTATTAAATTAAATAAATTGTTACTAAATATAATTACTACTATATATAAGCAATTTAGTATATTTCCTAAAATAATACTATTTTTTCTTCCTAAAAATTCAATAATAAATGTAGCTGGTATTTGTGAAAACATATTAAATAAATAGTAAAAGGAATCTATTAATACAATATCTGCTGGGTTAATATTTTTTACTTGTGTTAAAAATAAAAAGTTAATTGTATAGAAAAATATATAATCCCAGCTAATTGCTTTATAACTTGGAAATAGCTTCATATTTCGTTTTCTCATCTGTATTTTACTAGTTTCTTCCATTGTTTTTTAAATCCTTTTTCATTTTTCTTATAATATCATCTTTTGATTTTTTGTCAATATAATTATACTTATTATTATTTTGTTTAGTATTAAAGCCACATATTGTTTTATATTCACAATATTCACATGGTATTTTTCCATTCTGATTGTATGGTTTTAAGTCAATTTTCCCACTTAAAATTTCTTTTGCAATTTGTTTAATAATAAAATCTATATACTCTTGTAAAACTTTAAATTCTTCTCTATCTACACCATTTGTCCACTTTTCATTAATACTTCCTGAAGCAGTTATAGCTGCTGGCACTAATTTTGAACTTCCAGAAGTTAATGTATTATCATTCATCTTTATAATTTTAACATCAGCAAGTATTAGACCCTTCATTTTGAAATTCTTTTTAATTTGTTCTTCAATTTCTTCTTCTGTTATTTTTTTATCTGCCTTTATCATTTGTTCTAATAAAGAAAAATAGAATACTCCTGCTACCATGATGTCCTCTTCTTTACAGATAGCATCTGAATAAGTTAATAATTGAATTTGAAGTCCGCTCATATACTTCGTTCAAATCTATGTTTTTGCTAGAAGATTTATAGTCAATAATTCTTAAAAATTTTCCATCTTCACCGCAAGGCGGTATCAATTCTATCTATTTTTCCTGTAATTTCAACTCTTTTGCCATCATCTAATGTTAATACAATAGGTTTATATTTTCCCTTTTTACTAAACTCAATCTCTGTACCTTCTACTGAAAAATCGCTATATATCAAAGTCTGTATAATATATTTTAATGCTTTTGATACTATTTTCTTTAATCTTCTTACTAAAGCTTTATATTTTGCTGTTGTATTAAAAATGAAATTTTTACTTAAACTTAAATTTTTATCTATAATCGCAGATACCATTTTATATATTTGTTCTTCTTCTATTTGAGCTAATCCTAGCTGTTGTTCTCTTACCTGTTCAAAAAATTCATCAATAGTTTCGTGCATAAATGACCCAGTTTCAAAAGTATGTATTTTTAAATTTTCTTTTTCTTTTAGCTTTAGACCATATTGCAAATAATATGAAAATGGGCAACTTCTGTATTTTTCTAATCGTGATACACTTGTATTTAATGTATTTCCATATAATTTTTCGATATTTTCTTTTTGAATTTGTTTAGGCAAATTAGTAAAGTAAAGTGCTTGTATATCATTTTGCAATCTTTCTTGCCACCTATTGTTTTCTTTATAATATTGGTAAACACTGTACCATATCTTAGATATTTGTTTTTTATCACCTATCTTTGCCATATTTTCTAGTAATTCTTCATATGTTACTGGTTCATTTATTATTTCATATGGTTTTTCAATCATATCGCTTTTTTCCTGTAATTTAGGATACAGTTTTTTTATCTTATGAATTAACATAGATGGTCTTAATGATTTACCTTCTTTGTCAGATGAGGTGTAAGATAGATATACACTATTTTCAGCTGTTGTAAAAGCTTTATAGATGTTAAAGTTATCTTCATATAACCTATCTAATGTACCTTTAGCAAGCTCAATTCCATCTTGTTTTAAATTTTCTCTATCTGCATCATCAAAAAAACCTTCTTCTTTGTTGACACTTGGAAAACTTCCATCATTTAGACCTATTATAAACACTGCTTTTACTTTATGGCTCCTTGACCTATCTACATCACCAAAAGTTACTTGGTCTCCGTGTTCCTGGAATTTTTCCTAATTCGCTATTTCTTAGTCCTACTTTTAGTATTTTACTATATTGGTCAATTGTTGTTTTATCATCTCCTAATACTAAAATTATTTCATCTAGTAATTCTAGCACAATTTTATAACTTGCTACATATTCATTAGCTAAATCTATCATGTATTTTTGCTCTAATTCTCGAATTTTTCCGAGCTATTTTTTCTTCTATTTTTTGTTCTTGTATTAATTCATATAAACATTTTGTAATATTTTCTACTGTTTTATTTTCATTCATTTTTTCTTTTACTGTAACTAATGGCTCAATAATTTGTTTTCTTAATTGGTTAAACCTCTCAATTTTTGGCTTTCTATCTTCTTTTTCTATTTCATAAGTAAAGTCTTTTTTCCATTTGTTTTGCTTAATTCCCCATTTATTACAATAATTTTCTAATTCAAATATTTCGTCTTTTTCAATATCAGAAAATCCTAATTTTAAATAATTAAATACCGCTTCTGTGGAAAAATTTTTATTAAGAACTTCTAATACTGCTAAAACATACTGAATAATTATATTTTGATTTACATCCCTTTTTTCATCAATAAATACAGGTATATTATATTTTGAAAAAATTGCTCTTACTAAACTTGCGTATTCTTCTATATTTTTAGTAATAATTGCTATATCTTTATATCTTAAATTTTCGTTTTTAATTAATATTGTGATTTTTTTTGCTATATTTTCTATTTCTGAATATGGATTTTGTGCTAAAAATAGTTCTATGTTTTCCACATTTTTTTCATATTTTGTGGATTTTTGATTGTTGATATTTCCACTTAAGTGTTGTAATTCTTCTGTTTTAAAACGATATTGTTTTTCTAAATTTACTGGTTCTTCTAATTTTAAATTATTTTCATTTATCATATTCCATATTTTTGCAATTGTTGTTTTGTTTGAATAATATATATCAATATCTGGATTCGAGTTTATGTTTAAGTCGTCTGTACATACTGTAATATTTACTTGTTTAGCAATTTCTACAAATTTAGCTATAACTTCATATTCTTGCTTTGTAAAGCCTGCAAATTCATCAAAATATATAATTGCATCTTTTATAAAATCTGTTTTCTCAATGTTATTTGCAAGTATTGTTAATAAATCGGTTTCCTCTATGTATTTGTTTTGTATCTGTTCTTGGAATTTTTCATATATTAGCGATATGTCTTGTAATTTAGTTTTCAGGTAATTATCTTCTATGTTTTCAATTTCTTTTTTTAGGTTTTCTACTGTAATTGCGTGTTGCTTAAATTCTGTTATGGCTTGTATACTTAAATCTATGTTTTCGTCTGATTTTCCTAAGAATTTTAGTTCTTTTTTATATTGATTTAAGATAGAGTAAATTAACATTGCTTTTCCTTGCTTGCTTAATTTAGTTTTTCTAGCTCCTCCTATTTCGTTTAAAACTCTATATGCCATTCTACTTAGTGTTACAACTTCTGCATTTATTACAGCATGAGTTTTAGCAGTTTTCATCAGCTTGCTTTCTGCTGTAAATGAAAACTGCTCTGGTGTAATCATATATATCTTTTTTTCTTTTTGCATTTGGTTTACTATTTGTTTAAAACAGTATTCACTTTTTCCACTTCCGTGGTTTTCCATATATGATTTTTAATCCCATTTTTCCCTCCGTTTTTTGCTTCTATTTTATATGAAATATAAAAAAATAGCAAGGTTAATTGCTATTTTTTAGGTTATTTTCGTGTTTTAAAATTTCTTAAATACAATCTTCATTGAAGTATCCAACATATGTGGGAATATTAATTCCCACATATATTTTAGAAAGCTCCGCCTCCTCCGCTTGAAAATCCTCCAGAATCTCCGCTATAAGCACTTTCTAACATTGCTAAGAACATTTTTTCCAGTCGCTTTTCCATAGCTTCTTGCAAATCTTCTATCATAATTGCATTATTTTTAAGCATCAAATTATCTGTTAATATCAAAATAGTTGCTATACAAATTAAAATTTCATCAGCTACAATGTATTTTTCAGAAGAAAAAATTGCTGTTAATATAATAATAATTCCAAAAAATAAAATTAAGCTAATTGTTGTAGTTACTATTAGAAGATGTTTGTTCATTATATACATTAAATACCCAATTATACACATATCTTTCAATATTATCTAGCTCTTTTTCTTGTTCTGGATTTTTACTAATTATATAACAATAATTGTCTTTTTCATAAACTAACATTAGGATAATCCAATAAATTAATAAACATATTGCAAAAATAATGATTTTCCATGTATACTTCAGAATTTCCATTTCTTGCTGTCTTTACTTCCTGAAATGGTATTTGTACTCCATTATTTATTAATGATATTTCATTTATTTTTATGTTATTACCATTATAGTGTCCATCAAAATCATATGTTATTTCTTGGTTTATTCTTAAAGAACCATCTTTATTTATTGTAGCTTATATGTCCATGTCTTCAATCCTATAATTTGCTTGTACATTTTTTGAGCATATTAATAACATAACTACTGCAAATAAACTACTGATTATTAATTTTGTTTGCTTTTTCATCTTTTGTTTTCCTCTTTTTCTTAATTTTCTCTTCTCCAATAAAACAAATACTGCTGAGCTAATCCTGCTAAATCACCAAATTTTTCTGTAGCAATTGCTTCGATTTGTTTTTTACTTACTTTTGTTTCATCATCTTTTTTTATATATAAATCATTCATTACTCTTCTTACCCATACATCAATTGGAAATACTTCTAATCTTTTTAATGTTGAAAACAATAAAATACAATCCGCTACCTTAGGCCCTACTCCTGATAATGATAGTAATTGTTCCCTTACTTCAAAAGTATTAGGATTTTGCTTCATTTTTTCTAAATCTACTTGCTTTTGTATTATCATTTTGGTTGTTTCGTATAATCTCTTATCTCTAAATCCTAATCCTAAACTTCTGTATTCTTCAATTGTAACATTTTTTAATTGCTCTGGTGTTGGAAATGTATAGTATTCTTTTCCTCTCCATATTATTTTGCTTCCATATTTTTTAGATAATCTTTCTATTATTCCTTTAATTCTTGGAATGTTGTTATTAGCTGAAATAATAAAAGATATAATTGTTTCCCATAAGTCTTGGTTTAACAAACGTATTCCTTGTCCATATTGAATACTAGTTTTTAAATTTTCATCAATTTTAGACAGCTTTTCTTTTATTTTTGTATAATCTCGTTTTAAATCAAAATAGTCTTCTACAGTCTTTTTAATATCGTCTTTACATATTCCTTCTATTATGATGTCTTGTTTGTCTTTTTTTACGTTTAGTACATTTTCTCTAAAAATTCCTAGGTAACTTCCGTCTTCTTGCTCATTCCATCTAAAGCATTGACCACAATCAAATATATCTTTTAATTCAAATGAATCTACATTTTTTAATATTAGTTTTTGTTCTTTCATTTATTTCTCCTTGATTATTCTATGCTTAAATTATATCATTTTTCTTTTTATTATACAATGCTTTTAAGTTTCAAGTATCGACTTTTTGCAAATGAATGTATAATATATTATTTTTTTTATACCTTGTGCGTCGCAACCTACAAAATAAAAATTAATTGTCGGTTGCTCCAATCGCTACTGCCTCGTTTGTTTGGTCGCTTACGCGGTATTTCAAAAATAATATATTATACATTCATTTGCAAAAAGTCGACACTGGAATTTTAAGTTTTTTTAAATCCTAATCCTAGTACTTCTCTTGAATTTGTAATTACAATAAAACTGTTTGGATCTATTTTTCTCGCAATCATTTTTACCCTAGCAACATCTCCTCTTGCAGCAGCACACATTAGCACCATTTTTTCTTCATTTGTGTACATTCCTTTTCCATACAATCCTGTTGTTCCTCTTTTTATTTTTTCTCCTATTTGTTTTGCAATTTCATCATTTTTATCTGAAATGATTAATAATAGTTTTGTAAAGTAAATTCCTTCAAATAAAATATCAATCATTTTTCCCATCAAATAGATAGCGATTGCCGAATATAACCCTATTTCAATTTCTTTAAAAAAGAACACATTTAAACCCACAATTACTGCGTCAATAATAATAATTGCCCTGCTCATGCTTATTGTAGGTTTATATTCTCTTGCTATATAACTAATTAAATCAGTCCCTCCTGTAGAAGAATTTACTTTTAAAATTATAGCTGTTCCGAAGTCCTATAATAATTCCTCCATAAATACAAGCTAAAAACCTGTCTTCTGTTAGTGGTTTTATTCTGTCTAAAAAGTCAATGAAAATAGAAAGTGAAACTGTTCCTATCAATGATTTAATGAAAAAACTTTTTCCTATTTTATATATAGCTATAATAAATAATGGAATATTAATTAGTATTATCATTGTTCCCATTGGTATATTTAATAAATAATATGTTATTGTAGCAACACCTGATATTCCACCAGATGATAGTTGATTTGGTAATAAGAATAATGATACTCCTATTGCCATTATAAATGCCCCTACAACTGTTCCTAATATTTCTATTAATAGCTTTTTTATTTTCATATATTGTCTCCTTGTAATAAAAAAATCACCTTAATAGCAGTATTTGCATATATTGGTGATTTTATACTATATTTTAGTCAAGCCCCTATTGTTCTTTTTTATTCTTCTAAAAAATCATTATAGGTTTTTGTAATTTCTATTTTAGATTTTCCTTGTTTTATTTTTTCATCTTGTTGTAATATTAAGTCTACATCATAGGTATCTTTTAATTTTAAAACATTTTCTTTTTTATGACCAATTACATTGTTTATATCGATTGGATTTACAGTAACTTCTACTTCTTTTACTTTAACATTTAATTTTTTTATTTTACTAACTATTGCATCATACCACATTGCAGATTCTACTAGTTGTCTAAATGCTGGGTGATAAGGTCCTGCTACTACTTCACTTTCTTCTTTTTCTGGTTCTGCTATTTCATCTGTATTTTGCAATCCTACTCTGATTATATCAATATTTTTGTCTGCAAACATTCTTACTAATTCCTTGCAAACTTCTACTGCTTGTACAAGTGGTAATGGTTCATATTTTCCTTCTTTGTATTCTTTTTCTAATTTTGTGTTTTTTACAACTAATACAGGATAAATTCTTACCATTTGTGGTTTTAATTTTATTAAAGCTTTAGCTGTATTAATTTCATCTATTCTTGTGCTTTCTGGCAAGCCTACCATCATTTGATGTCCTAATTTAAAGCCATTCCAACGTATCATTTTAGATGCTTTTTTTACATCTTCAAAGTTATGTCCTCTATTAGTTCTTTTTAAAATATAATCATTAGCTGATTGTACACCTAATTCTATAGTTTTAACTTTATATTTTTTCAATCTTTTTAGTGTTTCTTTATCAATACAATCTGGTCTAGTAGAAATTCTTATAGATTCTACTTTTTTTGTCTTTATGTATTCATATGCTGTTTGTAGCAATTCTTCTTGTAATTTTGTTTCTATTGCTGTAAAACTGCCTCCGTAAAATGCTATTTCAATTTCAGCATCTTCTTTTATATTTTTTAGGTAATCATCTATTATTTCTTTTGCTTTTTCTTTTGTCATTTTTTCTTTTTGCCCACTAATTGATTTTTGGTTACAAAAAATACAATCATTAGGGCATCCTAAATGTGGTACAAATATTGGTATAATATATTGTTTTTTCACAGATTTACCTTCTTTCTTATTTCAAATTTTCTAATGCTTTTTGTGCTGCATTCATTTGTGCCTCTTTTTTGCTTCTTCCTTTTCCTTTAGCTAATTTTTTTCCATCACAGCTTACTTCTACTTCAAAACTTTTATTGTGGTCTGGTCCCTGTTCTTTTATTATTTGATATTCTATTTTTACATCTCCATGTTCTTGTAATTTTTCTTGCAATACTGTTTTGTAATCTTTGTCTCCTACATGTTTAGTTGCAATTTCAATGTCTTCTTTCAAATTTTCTATAATAAATTTTTCAGCTTCTTCAATTCCTCCGTCTAACAATATAGCTGCAATTACTGCTTCTACACTATCTGCTAAAATTGCTGGTCTATCTTGTCCACCTGTTTTTCTTTCTGATTTTCCAAGATATAAGAAATCACTAAAATTATGCAATTTTGCTACTTTGTATAGACTTTTTTCACATACTACTGTTGCTCTAACTTTAGTCATTTCTCCTTCTGCTAAGTTTGGATAAGTTTTATATAAGTATTTACTAGATATAAATTCTAAAATACTGTCTCCTAAAAACTCTAATTTTTCATTGCTTTCTACGCTGTTTTCATATGCATATGATGTATGAGTTAACGCTTTTTTTAGTAAGTTTTGGTCTTTAAATTTGTATCCGTATACTTTCTTCTACTTTTTGCATTTTCTTCCTCCTTTCTTTATTTTTCAATCATGGTTAGCTATATTATATACTATTTTATGAATTTTGCAAGTTTTATGATTTTATAGAGAATTTAAAAACTTTCCCTAACTATTTTATTGATGGTAAACTTAAACAGTTATCTTTTTTTGTAAAATAGTAGACAAGTTTTCACTATTATTGTATAATAAATATGTATTATTTTAAGTAAAGAAAGAGAGAAAAATTATGTTAGATAATCATGGTAACAGAAACTTATCTGATGTATTTAAAGAATTGCAAGAAATGCAACAAAAGTCACAAGTTTCAGCCAATACAGAAATTAAATTTAATAAACAAGAAGAAACTAATAATCATCATTCTAAAAAAGCCAAAGCAACTAAACAAAAAAATTCTAATCATCCTCATAAAAATTATGATTTAAAACTTTCACATATTATAGTTGGTTGTAGCATTTTAATTGTTGGACTAGCTGTATTCTTTCCAAAAAACACTTCCTTTACCCAAAGTTATGCAAAAGAAGAAAATATAGAAGAAATTTCAGAATATGAGTTAAACCGTCATCGTTTAAATATACAAAGTATTATTTCTGAAAATGCTGATATTGATAAGGTAAAAGAACAAGTTACAGAAGAAAGAGAAATTGAGTTTATTACGGAATATACTAATAATGCTACACTCCCAAAGGGTGAAGAGGTTATAAAACAAGAAGGTATACTTGGAAAAGAAAATGTAACTGCTGTCAAAACTTATGAAAATGGTAATTTTGTAGAAGAAATTATTTTAAGTAAGCAAAAATTAGTTGACCCTATTTCTAAAATAGTAGATGTTGGAACTTCTGAATTTTTAGCAAAGCAAAAAGTACATATTGGTGATATTCTATATCTTGCAGATACTACTAATTTAAAAGAAAAAGCAGATACTAATTCTAAAGATGTAGCAGAAGTTAAGAAAAGTTTAGATGTAAAATTATTAGAACTTGTAAATGAACAATGGTGCAAAGTTTCTTTTGATACTGTTGAAGGATATGTAAAAACTGCAGCTTTAACATCTCCTTACACAACTCCAAATATTGTAGAAAAAAACCGAATTCAAAGACTTTTGCTTAAAGTAAATATTGATATGGAATTAAATCGTACAAGTGGTTTAACTTTAAACGATTATAAGAAAATATTTACTAATCTTCCAAGCGATAAGAATAAAATTTTCCAAGATAATTATACTGCTTTCTATAATGCTGAAAAGAAGTATAATATAAATGGTATATTCTTAGCTTCTATCGCTATTCATGAAAGTGGTTGGGGAACTTCTCAAATTGCTAATGATAAAAAGAATTTATTTGGTTATGGCTCTTATGATGATACTCCTTATGAATCATCTTTCGAATTTGAAACTTATTCAGAAGGAATTGAAACTGTTGCAAAATCATTAGTAAAATATTATTTAAATCCATCTGGTACTAAAATTTATGATGGAGAAACAGCTGCTGCATGGTATTATAATGGTCCAACCTTGCAGGGTGTTAATACTAGATATGCAAGTGATAAAGAATGGTACCAAAAAGTTTATAAATACATGGAAACTTTATATGATAGACTTCAATAAAATTATTTAGGAGGTTACTATGAAGAAATTGAAAATAAAAAATGAAAGGTTAGTTTTCACTATTTTAATTATAGCTTTATTTGTAGTATTTCTTCTATATTATAATTTAGTATTTTCTGTTGTTCTTGCTAGAAATAATTTTGCTAATGAAATGATACAACTTTCAGATGAAAACGAAAATTCTATTTTTACTATACAAAAGGTCTTATTATACAGTAGTGCTAATGCTATTGATAATTCTAATGACCAGTCTTTAAAAGATATGAGTCTTTGCCAATATACTGATATTTCTATTTTTATTGATAATATTAGTACAATTTCTGAGTTAACAGATGAAAATACTATTAAACAACTATATATTGATAACATTGTAGCTACATCTTCTGCTGATATAGGAACTAAGATTTTGAATTATAAAAATCCTTTGAATTTTGGAAAATATGCAAATATAAATTCTCCTGAAAATAATAGAATTGATTTTAATATTATTAATACTAATTCTGAAAATGAGAAAAATGATTATGCAAATCCTACATTTTATACAGATTGCTCTAATCCTATTTCTTTAGGGTATTTAAATAAAGATATTTTAACAAATTATGCTGTTTCTAAAAATGCTAGTACTGTTTCTTTTAATGGAAAAGTATTAAAAGAGGCTAATATCAATTTAGCAGATATTAATTATACTTTAACTTTTAAAATCCATATTGTAAACAATTTAAATCAGAAGTTTGTTTATAATATGAAGTTAGATGTTGGTTTAGATGACACAAATGGTGGTATTTATAACGGTTATGTTTTTAGAGGAAAAAATACTACTGGCAATGAATATAGATTTTTTAAAGAGGTTTAGATTTTAATCTAGACCTCTTTCTATGTTATTTATAAAAAAACATAATCAATATTTTACCATATTTGACGGCGATAACTTTCCTAGAATATAAAAAATTTTTCGACTTCCCTTTTTCGACATAATTTTTATTTCATCTATGCTATATTACTACAGTACGTACAAAGAAAAGGGGTGTTTAGTTTGAGAAAATTGGGTACTATTACTGTTTCTGTTTTTGAAAATGATGATAAACATACTGATTTTTGTATAGAAACAGATGGTGAAGATGTTTTACCTGTATCCTATGTAATTGAAGATACTTTAAAACTTTATTAGGCTGACTTTATAGTTAGTCTTTTTCTTTGCTATTTCTTTTCTATTTTCATTCAAATCTGCAAATTCATTATTTATACATCCTGCACAATATCTTAATCCCTTTTTCATTCTTAAATTTTGTTTCACCATGTCTAATTATTACTAATTTCATATTTTACTTTTTTAGTTTTTATTATTTACTAAAATCCTCCTTATCTATATTTAATTTGTTTCATATATTAAATTACTTTTCTACTATAATAACTTTTCCTTCATTACTTTTCGCTCTTTTATAATAAATTGGCGTTTCTTGCTCTTGGTTTAATTTTCTTAGCTTATTTATAGCTATGTTAAATGCTGTTTCTATATTTTTTGATGTATTATATAAATCTTTTAATATTTCAAGTTCTCTATATTCATATTTACAATTGTGTCTTTCTACCAAACATTCAAACATCTTGTCTGTACATTCTCTTTTTTCTTTTGCGGACATTGTTTTATAGTTATTTAATATATCATGTTCTATGTCACTTCTTAATTTATCTTGCTCTCCTACATTTTCATAAGCTATGCTACATCTCTTATTTGCTTCTATTAATATTTTGTTTAGTTCCTCTAATAACTCTAATGATTTCATTTGATTCCTCCTTCTTTTTATGAGTAAAATACTATATTTTCTATCTCTCATTGTTATAGATTAACTATATAACATTTATTTTAAAAATACAAGCGAACAAGGTCATTTTTGTATATTTTTACATTTGAGTAAATTAAAGAAATTACTGCATTATTTGAAAGAGTACGAAAATAATATGTATTTTCTATATTAGGGAAAGAGCCGAATCCTTAATGGCAACGGCTCTCTTTTTTCAATAAAACACAATTTTTACAGTTCATCTTCCACAATTTTAGCTGCAAATCCAATGTGGCTAGAAGGAGTAGGTTCAAGAAGTGTTAACTTATCTTCATCAGAAATCATATCCAGAGATTTTATAAACTCCTGAATAGCTTGTTTAAATAATAACTGACATGCCTTCTAACAAACAAATATCAAAATAATATGCTGGCAGCCATTACTTTTCTGGTTGTTCTTGGCAAGTATGGTTTAATATTAATAATATTTCATTGTCTTTTAAATCATTACATTTGTAGAACATACAAAATTCTCCATTAAAATAAAATTTTTTAAATAATAATTTTAAATAAAAGTTGCATTTGACTTTTATTTAAAAAAAGTGTATAATATGGATAGAAAATGAGAGCCACAGAAATGTGTGCTACCTAGAAATTAGATAAACACCACATAGCTCGGCGAAAGCGTACGTGGTGCTTTTTTTATTTGCTCAAAATAATAACCAACGTTATGATTAAGGCAACTGCTATGATAGTGACTGTTACTAATCCTAAGAATAGCAACCATATTAATTGAATTAATAATATTTCCATAGCACCACCTCCATTCTCACAGTAAGAACTGTGTATGTAAAGTGGTAGCACCCATACTGCTCTTTCTCATTCTCTATAATTGGTATTATATTATACTTTTTATTAAAAATCAACTAACAAATTAAAATTCCACAAAGTATTTTATCTTTCTATGTTAAATTTCAATTTTTCTACTTCTACATCTATAATTTCCTTTCATTATTTTTTAATCTATTTTCAATATATTGATTAGCATGTTTTCTTATCTTTTCTATTTTTTGTTTTGTATCTACATTTTTATAATCTAATCTATTAACTATTTTATTAATATAATCTTTTTCCTTTATATACTCTAGCCCTGATACAAAATTAAAATCAAAAATAAAAGCAATATAAGATACCCAAAAATCCATATATGTTTTTCTATCTTCTCTTACAATAATTTTACTATTCATAAAATTATTAAAAATCTTATTTGAAATCACATCATTTTCTAATATTTCTCTATTAGCATTATCAATGATATTTTCAAAATCATCTGTTGCTTTTACTCTGAAATTATCTGTTTTATCTGCATCTCTAATTATTTTTGCATGTAATAGTTCTTTATCATCTAAATTATGTTCTATTGATAATTTATTATGATTTAATATTGATTTGGAAATAATATTATCATATTGCTCATCTTTTATAAAGCTTCGAATACGATTGTTTTTAAATAAAATTTCATTTCCTAATATGGCATGGTCTATTTCTTTGTTATCTATGAAACAATCAAAATTTCGTATCTGTTCAAATCTCCCTATATCGTGTAACAACCCTATTAATTTTGCTAATTCTATATCTTCGTTATTTAATAATAACTTTTTTGCAATATATTCACTTGCATTAACAACACCATATGTATGTCTTATCTTTAGTTCCATTTTACCATATTGTAAATCATAATCTTGTAAATATTCCTTGAAAGCAATTTTAGCCTGTCTAAAATTTATCATTACTTTACCTCATTAAATAATATATATATGCTGAACTAGTAAAAAATTTTGTAACATTTTTATACATTCGTATTGATTTTTTTGTTACATTTTTGTTACATCTAAACTTAATTTTTACTTTTCAAAACTCTAAAAGTGTTGAAAATACTACTTTTTTATTTTTACTATCAAATGATAAAAAAAACGAAAAAACATTGGTATTTCAATATTTTCTCGCTTTTTTCTTGGAGGCGAGTGTGGGAGTCGGACCCACCATCAGAGTTTTGCAGACTCGTGCCTTACCGCTTGGCTAACTCGCCGAATATTATTATTTATAGTCATGGATAAATTGGAGCAGGTAACGGGAATCGGACCCGTAACTTAACCTTGGCAAGGTTACATTTTACCACTAAACTATACCTGCAAATTTTTAAATAATTAAAACTTATGTCCATTAACTTGCCAAGATTACACTTAAGTTATCTTTCTAATCTAAGTGTATTCATATCTTAACAATAATATTCCTAAGCTATTCATAATAATACCAAATTTATAGCTCATTGTCAAGAAAAATGAAGTAATCACTTGAAATTTTTGTAATTACTTCATTTTAATTTATTTCTTTGTATTCTTTTTAGTTGTTCTATTTGTTGTCTTCTTCTTAGTAGTCTTTCTTGGTTTTTTTTGAGTTGCTTTTTTTACCTCTTCTGCCTCTTCTGGATTCCATTTTTCTCCTTCTTTAGGTTTATTCCAAGAAATATAATCACAAGAAGCTGGATTATTTTCACAAATATAATAATTTCTTTTTCTCTTTGTTTTCCTTACTTGAACTGTTGCACCACATTTTGGACATGGCACATCAATAGTTTCTACAATTGGTTTAGCATTTTTACATTCAGGATATCCTGGACATGCTAAAAATTTCCCATATCGTCCAAACTTGTAGACCATCATTCTTCCACATTTTTCACATTGTACATCAGACACTTCATCTACTAACTCTACATGTTCTAATTCTTTTTCAACTTTTTCAATTTCTTTTTCAAAAGGGCCATAAAATTCCCTAATCATCTTTTTCCATTCTTCTTTTCCTACTGCTATTTCATCAAATTCATTTTCTATTTTAGCCGTAAACTCTACATTAATAACATCTGTAAAATTTTCTGTTAATAATTTATTTACAATCCTTCCTAATTCTGTTGGTGACAATTGTTTTTGTATTTTTTCAATATATCTTCTTTCTAAAATAGTAGTAATTGTTGGTGAATATGTACTTGGTCTTCCAATATCTTTTTCTTCTAAAGCCTTTACTAGACTTGCTTCTGTATATCTTGGTGGTGGTTCAGTAAAGCTTTGCTTTGGATTCAATTTCTTTAAAACCACTTCTTGCTTTTCTTTTAAATCTGGTAATATTCCATCATCTTCTTGTTCTTTTTGGTCAGTTCCTTCTACATATAATGTCATAAATCCTTTAAACTTAAGCAATTGACCATTTGCCTTAAATGTATATCCATTTGCATCTATTGTAACAGCCATAGTATCATAAATTGCTGCAGACATTTGACTTGCCATAAATCTATTGTATATTAATTTGTACAATTTGTATTGGTCTTTATTTAAATAATCTTTAATTTGTTCTGGTTCTAAATCAGCATATGTAGGTCTAATACCTTCATGAGCATCTTGAGCATCTTTACTAGTTTTATAATATCTATTTTCATAGTATTTTTCACCATATGTTGCTACGATATGCTCTTTAGCAGCTGTTCTTGCCTCTTCTGAAATTCTTGTAGAGTCTGTTCTCATATAGGTTATTAAACCAACCGTTCCTTTTTCTGGCATTTTTACACCTTCGTATAATCCTTGCGCAACAGACATTGTTTTCTTTAATGTAAATCCTAATTTTCTAGATGCTTCTTGTTGCATTGTACTAGTTGTAAATGGTGGTGCAGGTGTCCTTTTCTTTTCACCTTTTTTTACTTCTTCAATGATATATTTAGCTTTATCAATATCTTTTAAAATTTTATTCATTTCTTCTTCAGAATGAACTTCTTGTTTTTTATTATCTTTCCCATAAAAATGTGCTTCAAATTGTTTTTTGCTTTCTTTGTCTTGTAAGTTAGCATATAGATTCCAGTATTCTTCTGGTTTAAAGTTTTCAATTTCTTCTTCTCTGTCTACAATTAACTTAACTGCAACAGATTGTACTCTTCCTGCTGATAATCCTCTTTTTACTTTTTTCCATAATACAGGACTCATTTTATAACCTACAATTCTATCTAGCACTCTTCTTGCTTGTTGTGCATCTACTAAATTTATATCTATGTCTCTTGGCTCTTTAATTGCCTTTTGTACAGCTCCTTTTGTTATTTCGTTAAATGTTACCCTTGTTATTTTATTTTTTTCTTCATTTAAAATAGTGGCTAGATGCCATGCAATTGCTTCTCCTTCACGATCAGGGTCAGTTGCAATATATATTTTTTTTGCTTGCTTTGCATCTTTTTTAAGTGATTTAATTAAGTCTCCTTTTCCTCTAATATTTATATATTCTGGCTCAAAATCGTGTTCTATATCAATTCCCATTTTAGATTTTGGTAAATCTCTGATATGTCCCATAGATGCTACTACTTTTGTACTTCCACCTAAAAACTTCTTTATTGTATTAGCCTTTGCTGGTGATTCCACTATTACTAATTTATCTGCCATGTAATCCTCCTTATCTTTTATTACTTTAGTATTCTAGCTTAAATCTGCACTTTTTGCAAGCTTTTTGCTCAAATTTTCAATTTTAATTGTTATAATTAAGTGAAAAGTCATATTATGACAAGAAAAAGATGATATATTACTATACCATTATATCTTCTATAATATATTTTAAATTAATTGGCGTTGCTTCTCCTTTTTCTAATATTCTTAAAACTTCTTCTACTTCCTTTTCATTGTTTGTTACATATTGCACTTCTTCATTTTCTACTTTTGTTCCTTCCTTTTTGTATTCTTTTTTGACTATTTCAACTCCAAATTTAGTTTTTGATTTATCTACAGTTTCTAGTTCGTTTGTTATTTTATAATATTCTAGCTTTATTGGATGATATATTCCTTCTTTCATAAGTGCCTCGTCTTCTATAAATGTACTGCTGAAAAAAGTTCTCATTTTTATCCCCTTCCTTTTATAAATCCGTTTCTCATAATACTACGTTTTTCAGGACTTTTCAAGAACTTTTCATCGCAAAATTCCTTTTATTTCTATTTATTTTTACATTTTTTTCTACTAGTTTTCATTTTTCGTCTTTTTAACAAAAAATATGTGTTTTTTCTTTCTATATATTAGAAAAAAACAGCTATTTAATTTAATGCTGTTTTTCTTCTTTTAATCTAATATACAATTCAGCATTAGTAACTGCATTATATGGATTTACGTACAATATACTTAGTATTCCAAAAGTTAATACAGATAAAAAATTCCATCCAAAAAATGACATATCCAAAACAAATGTCTTCCACTTGTTTCCTTTCATCATTTGTTTTGAAATGTTAAAAGCTTCTTTTCTTCTTATTTGTGGATTTTCTGCTAAAATATAAGGTATCATTCTATATTCATAAGTCTTTATAACGCCTCCAATGATTGTAAAATACCATAAAGCATTATATAAATTTCTCAAAAACATTATAACAGCTATATTTATCCAATGTTCTTTTTGAAAAACATCCTTAATTACTCCTATTTTTGTATTATCTTCTACTCTTGCTTTTAGAAAATATTTTTTTCCGCCCACAATAAGTGGATCTGCTACAAATACTGTAAAAGCATAAGCTAATACAGCTGCTATAATAAGAACCACTCCTAGTGTATTTTTACTAATTGAAAAAGATGTAACTGCATCCCATATTTTAAAAATATATTTTTGTGATTTCATAGCACTATTTAAGTTAGCTTCAAGTGCTTCTATAACTTTTATTTGTGTATCATTCAATGTTTTTTGTATATTTTCTTCTGTAAAAATAGTATCTATTTCATAGTTCTGTATTTCTTCTACTTTGTGTACTACATAGTTTGAATCCATAGAATCTTCTGATTGCCATATTCCTATGATAGAAGTTCCAAACTCACCTGTAAATAAAGCAATTATAAAACATACCACAATTGCTGTCCAATAGTTTTTATGAACAATTTTTTTAGCTTTATCCTTTAATTCTCTTCTTTTCCACATGTTTTTTCTCCTAGTTTTTACTTTCTGTTTATGTTATTATAATCTATCTTAGTAGTTTTATCAAGTAAATTTGCAAAGTTCACAAAAAATACAGTGAAAAATAATTATGATTTTATTCTCTACAAATCTTGATTTTATGTTGATGGCTAAGTTGGGACAGGCACACTTTAGCCATTGCTTTAATCATCTACAACTCTTGATTTGTAAGTAAGATAAATTCGATAAATAGAAAA
>CANPAC010000019.1 GCA_947571975.1 uncultured Clostridium sp.
ATGACAGTAACTTTACAATAACATTTGAAGTAACAGACGGAAAATTAACAATAACTCCAAAACCAATTACAGCAGCTGATATCGAAATAATTGAACCAGAAAACTTAGTATACGATGGAACAGCAAAAGAAATCAGTGCTAAAGCTAAAGGAAATATAACAGCTAATATAGGAACTATAACTTATACAGGAAATGTTGAATTAGTAAAAGGAAAACCAGTAAATATTGGAACATATACAGCAACAATACCAGTAGAGGCAACAGGAAACTATAGTGGAAGCTTTGATATAATGAAAACATTTACAATTGCAGCTAGACCAATTGCAGCAACAGACGTAATTGTAAATGCACCAGAAAATACAGTATACAAAAAAGGAGAAGCAAAAGAAGTAACAGTAGAATTTGCAGAAGGAATTGATGGTGAAGTATTAGATATCACATATACAGGACCAGTTACATCAGATGGAAAAGCAGTAAATGCAGGAATTTATACAGCACATGTAACAGTAAAAGGAACTGGAATTTGTGCAGGAACTATAACTGTTACAAAAGAATTTACAATAACAAAAGCACCAATAGATACAAAGGGAATCAAATTTGAAATAGGACACTTTACTTATGCTCCAAATACACCAAGAAAAATTACAGTTGATGAATCAACATTACCAGAAGGATTAATAGTAGACAAATATGAATATTATGATGAAGATGGAAATCTATTACCAACAACATCAGCAACTGATGCAGGTGTATATACAGTAAAAGCAATATTTGCAGTAACAGATACAGTAAACTACGAGGTACCAACAGCAAAAGAATCAACATTAATTATAGACAGGACAACATATTACTTACCAGAAACTACAAAATTTGAAGGAAAAACAATTGATTCTGATGGAGAAAAACATACTATTACAGTACAAGGATTACCAGAAGGAGTAACAGCAGATTATAGATATAATTCTGGAACATCAATGGGAGTATACAATGCAACAGCAACATTTAAGCTAGATGCTAAATTAGCAAAGAACTATAATAAAGTAGAACCATCATCTATGAGTGCACAATTAAAAATTAGAGATGTTGTAAGAATTAGTCTTTCAGGAACACCAACACAAACTAACTATGGTAGAGATTTAGACTTAAGTAGTGTTAATATTTATATAACAAAATCTGATAGTCAAGAAGAAAGAACAGAATCTATGAAATTAGTACAACTTGAAGGATATACTATATCTGGGTATGACAAAAATAGTGTAGGAACTCAAACAGTTACAGTTATGTATAAGAAGAAATCAGCAACATTTGAAATAGAAGTAAAAGACGTTTTAAAAAGAATTGTAGCATATCATAATGGAGAAGAAAATGGAACACAAGTTTATACTTATGGAGAAACAATTGATAAGAGCAGAATTACAGTACAAGCAATATATGCTTCAGGAGCAAAACCATATGTAACATCTTCAGCAGATATGAGTGAAATTCCAGACGTAGCAACAAAAGTAGGAACTCACGAAGAATTTGTAAGCTACCAAGGTTATAAAGCACCAATTACAATTCAAGTAAATGCACCAGCTATTTACTATAATGATCAATATGATGTGAACGATAAGAAAATACTAGAAAATGTTGATGAAAAACCATACCAAACTAGTAAAAACGTAATTATCTTCCCAACAACAGGATTTACAATAACAGTAAAAGATGAAGATGGAAATGTTGTAAAAACTATCAACTCAGGTGCAAAACATGAAGTGTTAACAGAAGAAGGTACTTATGACATAACAGTAAGCTTAAATGGTACAGATATTGTGACAAAACAATTAAAGATTAGTAGAGAAGCATTAATATGTGATTATGAATTAAATGAAGATGGAACAACAAAGGGTATTAGAATTCATAACTATGATGAAATTAAAACATTACATATTGTAGCAGTAACAGAAGGAACAGAATTAAGACTAGATGGTTCACAACTACAAAGAGATGGAAATGATGCAGTTTATATCTTTAATGCAAGTGGTAAGTATAAAGTAGAAGTTACAAGTATCTATAACATTACTACAAGAGTAAACAACTTCAAGTCATTTACAGTTACAATAAAATAAGATTTCAATTTTGATTGAAATAGTGAAAAAAGAACCAATTATGTTTAAAAATGTAATTGGTTCTTTTTCACTAAATTATTCCTCTTTTTTATCGAAAAAATGTGTGTAATAATTGACAAAATTTACATAAATATGGTATAATTTTATAGTAGGGAGTTTTTTATCTGAAATAAAATTATTTTGTCAAATTGTTGTAAAAAAATATTGACAAAAAAACTCTATTATGATATTAAATAGATAACTATATTTTTGTTTTTTATTAAATAATAACAATATAAAAACTAACTAATAAAAGCAAAGAAAGGAACAAAATGGAAGAAAAAAAATCAAGCAAAAAAGTAATAATTTTAGTAGCAATTTTACTTGTTATTTTGACAATAATTGCAGTAGTTATTTATTTAAAAATGAAAGAACGATATGAAAATGATAATATACAACCAGACATTTATTATAGTTTTGACGAAGTATCAAAAATTCCATTACTAGAAGATAAAACTTTTTCAAAAAACACAATTATTACATGGACAAAAGATTGTAAAGGTGAAATAAAAAAAGACGAAAAAATAATATCTAAAAAAACAGGGGAAAAGATTTCAGAAGAAGGAAAATATGAAATTACAATAACATCTCCTAGTGGAAAAAATAAAACAACAAAAACACTAATAATTGACAAAACACCACCAGAAGTTAAAGTAACAAAAAGTTCATCTGGAACATATACCATTCAGTTTACGGATATTACAGATGTAGGAATTGCAAAATATACAAGATATGATAAAGAAACAAATACAGTAATAGAAGAAGTAGACTTAATGAAAGATGGATTACAACCAGTAATAGAAATTAAAGAAAAAGGTTATTATTTTTTTGAAATAAAAGATAAATTAGGAAATTCATTAAAAGAAAATACAAAATTGAAAATACAATAAAAAACAAAAGTAAATTAAAAAGAAAGGAAAAGAGAAATGGAAAAAAAAGACACAAGAAGAAATATCATTTATGGAATTATTGTAATAGCAATTGTTTTAGCTGTTATTATAATAATAAATGTAGTGAGTAAAAATAATAATAATTCAGAAGTAAAAAATGAAATTAATAATATACAAACAAATCAAGTAGAAGAATTACCACAAGACTCAACAGAAATGCAAAATCCAACGGAAGTTGATAATGTTGTAATGCAGTAAAAATAATTAAGACATTACAACGACAAAATTTAAAGGAAAAGAGGAATTTCATTGGGAAAGCAAAGGGGTAAACATTTTACTGAAAAATCTAAAAAAGAAAAAAAAGCTAAGAAAAAAGAGAAAGTTGAAAAAATTGAAAAGGTTGAAGAAGTTCAAAAAATAGAAGAACCTAAAGAACCCAAAAAACCAAAAAAAGAATCAAAACATAAATGGCTAAAACGCTTTTTTATACTTATTATATTAGTAATTATAGGAACTTTTGGATATTTCTATGTAACAGATAAAGAGTTTGTGATAGAAACAGGAAAAGAAGTAATAGAAAAAATTAGAAATGTATTTAATCAAGACACTGGAAAATCCATAGCAGAAGGAGAAGTATCAAAGTTACCAGATGTAATGGGAGAATACAAAGTACTAGGAGTTCTTGTAATAGACAAGCTAGGAATTCAAAAAAGCATATTAGACAGAACAACAGATGAATCGTTAAATTTATCAGTTACAAAATTTTATGGGCCAAATCTAAATGAAAAAGGAAATTTCTGCATAACAGGCCATAACTACGAAGATGTTTTTGCTTATGTAGAAGATTTAGAAATAAATGATACTTTCTATATTATTGATAAAGCAAATGGAAAAAAAGTTACTTATAAAATTTACAAAAAATATACAGTAAATCCAACTGATTTAGAATGTCTAAATCAAGAAACAAATGATAAAAAAGAGGTAACATTAATAACATGTAATCCAGGAGGAACGACAAGACTAATTGTAAAAGCACAAGAGGTTTAAAAGGCAAAAGAAAAATATAAAATTTAAGGAGGATAAAATGAAAAAATTAATTTTAAAAACAACAATATTAGCATTTATACTAGCTTTTACATCTCCATTAGCAGTAAATGCTGCTAACCTTAAAATAGACAAAGATGAAATGAAGGTAGGAGAACCAGTAGAAGTTACAGTTACAACAGATAAACCAGTAGAACTAATGCAATTTGACTTGAGTTTTGATAAAACAAAATATGAATTTGTAAATGCAACAAGTGAATTAGATTCAACAGGATATAATGTAATAAAAAATAAAGATGTTGTAAGAGTTTCAGCATTTGATTTAAATGGAGACAAAACTGATACAATAAAATTAAACTTTAAAGCTATTGCTACAGGTGAAAGTGTACCATTTACAGTAGGAGGAGTTGTTGAGCTAGGAGAAGATGGGGAAGATTTTGGTAGCAATATAACAGTTAAAGTTACTAAAATTGGAGAATCAGACAATGGAGGAGATGACTGGGGATTAACTCCACCTGATGACAATTATTATATTAGTGAAGATGGAACAGTTATTACAAAATTACCTCAAACAGGTGCAAAAAGAGCACTTGGAAATTTTTCAAAATTAGGAGCTTTATCACATGTAATACCATATGCTTTATCAGATTCAGAAGATAGTATTACAAAACAAGATGTTGAGTCTGAATTTGCAACTATGACAGACAATACTATTAAAGACATCCTTAGAACAGGTGATACTATTGAAATAGATGGAATAGAACATAATTTAGTATTATATGGAGATGTTAATAAAGACGGAAAAGTTACTACTTCAGATGCACTAGCTATTTATAAAGGAAGAGACAAGGATGGAACAATTACATTAGATAATGTTCAAAAAGAGGCAGCAGATGTACAAAATGATGGTGAAGTAAATAAGGAAGATGCATTTGCAGTACAAGAATTCATATTACAATCAAGAAAGACACAAACAGGAACAATTATTAATAGAAATCCAGTAAAAACAATTGAAGATGCAGATATTGAGATATCAGCTAATGATGATGTAAATGTTAAAAAATATAATTATAGCAAAGTTGAGGTAGCAACTATAACAGCTAAAAATGGTGCTAAACTTACACAAGAATTGTTAAAAGATACTAAATTAGTAGGTGCTCCAGATGGTGCAGAAACTAATAATGTTTTAACAATTGATATTAGTGAAGATGGAACAGTTGCAACAATATATGTTTATACAACAATATCAGGAAATTATATGGTTAGACCTGTTATAAGTGGTTCAGATGTAGAAAATGGGTCAATTAGAAAAAATACAATTACAATTAAATCAGAAGCAAATAATGCAGTAACAAGTATTAAGATATTAGATGGAGACGAAAATATTACAAATAGTAATATTGTATTAGGACCTTCACAATCTAAAAAGCCAACAATTGAATTCTATCATACAGATTATGATATGAATGGAAATCCAGTAGGAGAACCAAGAAAAGTTAATGTAAATGCAAATAAAGCATTTATGGGAATTGTTCCAGATGGTTGTCTAGAAGCAGAATCAACACTTCTTAGAAATAATAATGATGAACCAATTAAGTATGATGCTAATAAAAAACCTCTTAGTGGTGCAGCAGAAGGAACATTTGTAGATTCTATATTTGTAAAATCAGAAGAATTGATAGAAGACACACAAGCAACGATAACAATTGAAGTAAATAATTCAGAATATGGAATGAAAAACTATCAAAAAGTTATAAAAGTAGATATTAAACAATCTGAAAGAAAAACAGGAATACAACTTGATGGAAAAACAAATCCAGCTACACAAGAATTAACATTATATACAGCAGATCCAAGTAAACCTAATGTAAGAGTAGAAGATAATGGAATGATTTATACAATAATACCAATTACACTTGGTGATGGCACAAAACTAAAGAGTGATCAAGTATCAACAAGTAGATTAGATGATGTTATGGGAAAAATTAATGTTTTTGAAAATGCATCAAAAGTACCATTATATATTGATGTTAAAGGATATGCAGGAAATGTGACAGATGGTTATATTCCAACAGTAACAGGTGATGACCCTATTACAGCAATAGGAATTGCACTTGATAATAGTGAAGATGATTATTTAGAAGCTATCAAACAAGGAATTACTATAAAATATGATATAGTTAAAGGAAATAAAGTTGCACATGAAGGAACAATCAATGTAAATGTTTCAGTAGAAGATGGAACAGCTACAACAATGGAATTATTTGATGAAGAAGATACAGCAATTGAAGAACCACAAGAAATAGATAGCTTAGAATTAAATAATGTAGATAGTGATTCTTTAACAGGACAAGATGTGCAAACAGACAAAGAAGGTAAAACAGGCAACGAAGTAGATGAAAAAGACAATGAAATAGATGTTAAAGATGATGATAAAAAAGGAAAAGAACCTGAAGAAGACTTAAATAGTGAAAAAGATAAACCTGTAGAACCTGATAAAGTAGTACAAAATAAGAATGATATAACTAAAACTGATGAAGAAACTGGGAAAAGCCTAGAAACAACTAATTAAAAAGTAAAAAGCCAATTATACAAATTGTATGATTGGCTTTTTAGATAAGTAAATTTTATTTATAAAGTAGAGTTATTTTATTTCCTGTTTTTTCAATAAATCCCTCTTCTTTTAATAACTTTAATTCTCGCATCATAGCACTTCTATCTACACTTAAATAATCGGCTAAGTCAGTTAAAGAAAAAGGAAGTGAAAATGTTTTATTTAGATTTCTAGTTGATAATAATGTAAAATAACCAATTAATTTATCACGTGTAGATCTTTTAGTAAGAAGCTCAATTCTCATATTTAAATCAGTAACCTTACTTAAAATTAATTCTGGTAAATCATCTGAAAGCTTTTGGTGAAATTTACAATTATTTCTACACTTGTGTCTTAAGTCATTATAGGTATAGAAAAGAACCTCACATTTTTCGCGTGCTTCAACAAGAAGTTCGTTATTAGTGGTGATGGTATAAAATACTTCTCCAAATACGTCGTTATTAGAAAAATGTTCAACTATTGTTCTATTTCCATTTAGGTCATAACGTACTAAATCTGCATTTCCACTAATTAATATGCAGAATTGATTTCTTTTTTTTATATAGCTAGTAATAACTTCATTTTTAGAAAAACTTTTTGTTTGTACTTTATGACAACTGTTTTCGAAGTTATTTATAAATTCTTCTATTTTAAAATTAATATCCACTTATAATCTCATTCCTTTCAAGGTAGACAAAGATGCTTTCCTTTATTTTATCTAGAATATTATACTACAGATAAGTTGCAAATGCAACAGAAAAACTGTAATAAGAATGTAATAGAAGTGTAATATTCGACAAAATCTTACGAAATAGCTAAATTGAAATTGATTACAAATAATTTGTTGCTTTTACAACAGAAAAACAAAAAACTTAAGATATAATAAAAACATACAAAATAAAAGGGAAAATCAGTTTAAGAAAAAGCAAAAATTATTAATTCTTAAAATGAAAGTTACTAAATAAGAAGGGATGAATAAAATGAAAATCATTAAAAGAGATGGAAGAGCAGTAGATTATGATAGAGAAAAAATAAGAAAAGCAATTGAAAAAGCAAATCAAGAAGTAAGACCAAAAGAAAGAGCGACTAAAGAAGAAATAACAAATATTATTTTATATATTGAAGAGCTTAACAAAAAGAGAATGTTAGTAGAGGATATACAAGATATAATTGAAGAAAAATTAATGGAAATAGGAAAATATGAATTGTCTAAAAAATATATTGTTTATCGTTATACAAGAGCATTAGTAAGAAAACAAAACACAACAGATGAGTCTATTTTAGGGCTAATTAGAAATGAGAACAAAGAATTAGCAGAAGAAAATTCTAATAAAAATACATTGTTAGCATCAACTCAAAGAGATTATATCGCAGGAGAAGTCTCAAGAGATTTAACAAAAAGATTACTATTGCCAGAAAAAATAGTAAAAGCAGATAATGAAGGAGTTTTACACTTCCATGATGCTGATTATTTTGTACAGCCAATTTTCAATTGTTGCTTAATCAACATATCAGATATGTTAAACAATGGAACTGTTATGAATGGAAAACTAATTGAAACGCCAAAAAGTTTCCAAGTAGCTTGCACTATAACAACACAAATTATTGCAGCAGTAGCAAGTAACCAATATGGTGGACAATCTGTAGACTTAATTCATTTAGGAAAATATTTAAGAAAAAGCTATGATAAATTCCAAAAAGAGATGCAAGAAAAATATAAAGGAAAAGTAACAGATGATGTAATAGAAGCAATTGTGCAAGATAGATTAAGGGCAGAATTAAAAGCAGGTGTACAAACTATTCAATATCAAATTAATACATTAATGACAACAAACGGTCAGTCTCCATTTGTAACATTATTCTTACACTTAGAAAAAGATGACCCATATATCAAAGAAAATGCGATGATAATTGAAGAAGTTTTAAGACAAAGAGAACAAGGAATTAAAAACGATAAAGGTGTTTATGTAACGCCAGCATTTCCTAAATTAGTATATGTATTAGACGAATTCAATAATTTGACTGGTGGGGAGTATGATTATTTAACAAAACTAGCTGTAAAATGTTCAGCAAAAAGAATGTATCCAGATTATATATCTGCTAAAAAAATGCGTGAAAACTATGAAGGAAATATATTTAGTCCAATGGGATGTAGAAGCTTTTTATCACCATGGAAGGATGAACAAGGAAAATATCAATTTGAAGGAAGATTTAATCAAGGAGTAGTAAGTATCAATTTACCACAAATTGGAATTGTAGCAGATGGTGATGATGAAAAATTCTGGAAAGAGTTAGATGAAAGACTAGAGTTGTGTAAAGAAGCCTTAATGTGTAGACACTATGCATTACTTGGAATTAAATCAGATATTAGTCCAATTCATTGGCAATATGGAGCAATTGCCCGTCTTCAAAAAGGTGAAACTATAGATAAATTATTATTTGGAGGATATTCAACTATTTCTTTAGGATATATTGGATTATATGAAGTAACAAAACTAATGACAGGAGAATCGCAAACAACAGAGAAGGGACATGCTTTTGCAGTAAAATTGATGAAACATTTAAGAGAAGCAACTGACAAATGGAAGAAAGAAACTAACATTGGATTTGCCTTATATGGAACACCAGCAGAAAGCTTATGCTATAAATTTGCAAGAATTGACAAAGAAAGATTTGGAACAATTAAAGACATAACAGACAAGGGATATTATACAAATTCATATCATGTAGACGTAAGAGAAAAAATAGATGCTTTTGATAAACTATCATTTGAAAGTGAATTTCAAAAAATATCATCAGGAGGTTCTATTTCATACATAGAAATACCAAATATGGGCAAGAATATAGAAGCTTTAGAATCTGTTGTTAAGTTTATTTATGACAATATTCAATATGCTGAATTTAACACAAAATCAGACTTTTGCCATGAATGTGGATTTGATGGAGAAATTATGATAAATAAAGAAAATGAATGGGAATGTCCAAATTGTGGAAATAAGAATCATAATAAAATGACAGTTGTAAGAAGAACATGTGGTTATTTAGGAGAAAATTTTTGGAATGTAGGGAAAACTAAAGAAATAAAGCAAAGAGTAATGCACTTGTAGAGTCGGGAAGAAATCGGGGACGTTTCATTTTGCACATTTTTGTGGAATTTTGGACACTTTTATATAAATTTATTTTAATTTGTTATTATATATTATTTTTATACTGCGTAAGCGACCAAACGAGCTGAGCGAGTGCGATTGGAGCAACCTACCAATAGTTTTTATTTTTTGTAGGTTGCGACACACAAAGTATAAAAATAATATATAATAACAAAATAATAAACTATAAATATGTCCAAAATTCCGCAAAAATGTGCAAAATGAAACGTCCCCGATTTTTTTTCCCCGATTATTCAAATTGCTCTCTACATTTATTTTCAAATTCATCATTTAAAGGTTCTAAGATAATGTTTTCATTGTATTTTTTATCAAGGCAATATTTTATAATATAATCAGTAAGTTCTGGATTTTTAGAAAGAAGAGGTCCATGTAAGTATGTAGCAATAACATTATCTTTAAAGAATCCTTCTCCGTGTGTCACCAAATTTGTTTCCGTTTCCTGATAATACATTTCCAAATGGTGTGGTGATATTAAATGTTTGTCCACCATGGTTTTCAAAACCAATAACTTTAGTTTTTTTGTCATTTAAAGTAACTTCAATTATAATATTACCAATACATCTTTTTTTTCTGTCATTAATAGCTTCTGTATAGTAATCAAAGATTTCTAGTCCAGGAATGATATTGCCTTCTACTCCTTTATAGTATTTGCCAAATAATTGATAAGCCCCACAAATAAGTAAGAAAAATACTCCATTGTCAATGGCCTCTTTAATATTATCCTTATATTTAATTAAATCTTGTGATAATATTCCTTGTTCTTGGTCAGCACCTCCGACCGTGCAAAGACTAAATCATAACTTTTAAAGTCTGGTGGAGTGTCTCCTATAGAATAAGATTCGATAATTGCTTTAAATCCACGTTGCTCTAATCGATAACGCAATACTTGAATGTTTCCATAGTCTCCATATAATTCTAATATATCTGGATATAAATATAATATTTTTAATTCTTTCATGATAAATTTCTTCCTTTTTAAAGTTTATTATAATTGGCTTTTTAATAGTTTTCTTGTTGGCTGTAATGCTGTGTAATTTGCAATTACATATTTTTTTACATCAGTTTTATAAAGATTTTCGATTGCTTCATTTAAACTTAAGTAAGGTTCAATTTTGTTGATAGGAAAATTAGCTGTTTTAATGCGAATTGCCATATCATAAGCACGAGTTCCTGAAGTGATAATTCTTGATACATTATTTAAGTTGTCAAAGTTGATGTCCCAAATCCAAGATACATCACGACCATCTGCTAAATTGTCATTTAATACAAATAATAATTCTTTTTCGTCATCATCTTCATTTAAAATTCTTAAACTAACATTACTACCAGTTGGGTTTTTAGCTAAGTTAATGATAGTAGGAATTCCTTTTATTTCAATTTCTTCTAGTCTACCATTGTTTAGAACAAATGTAGAAAGTGCTTGTTGTATAATTTTTGTGTCAATTTCATATAGACTAACACAAGAGATAACTGCTACAAAATTATATATATTGTAAATACTATTAAATCTAATTTTATATGTAATGTTATTAACTAAGAATGTTCGATTTTTTAAATCTATATTAGTAGCTAATTGATAAATTTCATTATCACCATAATTACATGTAGGGCATTTAAATTTTCCAATATGTGAATATTGATAGTAGTCATATACTAAACGTGTATTACAAAAAGGACAGAATTTTCCTTCTCCAGCTTCTTTCATTTCTTCTGTTGCATGGGAATATTTTTCTACACTAAAATAATATACATTACTATTTTCTAGGTTGGCTTGTCTAAGTCTTGCTACATTTGGGTCATCGTTATTTAAGATTAAATTTCCAGTATATGTTTTTAAAAAATCTTGAATTTTTAAAATTAAAGATTCAACTTCGCCATTTCGGTCTAATTGGTCACGGAAGAAGTCAAGAATGACTAATGTGTCTAATTTTAAATCTTTAAAAATAACAGAGACATACCCTTCGTCTACTTCAAATACAAGATAATCTGCTTTTACTTTACCAGTTAATGAACAGTTTTTTAGAAGGGTAGATAAGATACCTGTTTCCATGTTGTTGCCTTCTGTATTGCTGATGACTTTTTTTCCTGCCGTTTTTAATACATGCACAATTGCATTGTTTGTCATGGTTTTTCCATTTGTAGCTGTTACAGCTATGATTGGACAGCTTATTTTAAAGTATTGAAAGATGTTTGGATTCCAGTCATAGGCGATTTTTCCTAAAAAATTTCCTCCATTCTTTTTAGCAATTTTTAGCCCTAGGTGTAGTATTTTCATCGCTAATAATATAAAAAAGTTTTTCATGGTTTATTTTGTTCCTTTCTAAGTTTTTGTTTATTTGATAGTATTATATCATAAGAAATAAAAATGTAAAATAGGTAGATTAGAGAATTTTTTAATGTTATATATTACTTAAATTATTGATACAATGAAAATGAATTATGTAAGTTCTATTTAAAAATAAATTTATGTAAAAAAGAGCACAATAAAAACTAAATATTTTATTGTAAATTCAAATAAGTAAAGATATAATTAAAAAAAATAAAGGGAGACAAAAGAAAATATGAAAAATATAAAAGGAATAACATTAATAGCCTTAGTTATAACTATTGTAATTTTATTAATTCTTGCAGGAGTAAGCATTGCAATACTTACAGGAGATAATGGAATATTATTAAAAGCAAATAAAGCTAAAGAAGAAACACGGAAGAGCAGCAGCAAAAGAAAAAGTACAAGTAGCTGTAATGGCAAGTTATAGAACAGATGGAAAATTAGATTATAAAGAATTAAAAACGAATTTAGATAAAATAGAAGGTATTGAAAATGTACCAAACCCAGAAATAACAGAAGAAAGTTTCGGTTTAAAAGATGATAAATATGTATTAACAGTTAAAGTAGATGTCTACATTTGCTAATGAAGAATGGGCTGAGTATGCTATCGGTGCCCCTCCACTTCCATTATATATAAACTCGTGTAATGCCTGTTCAACTAGATATAAATATGAGATGGTATCGTCATATGGATATTATCGATTCAATGCTCGGCAGTCGGGACTGACTCTGAAGGTCTTAAAGCTACTGTAAGATGTGAGAATCCTGCTGGCATATATGTTAAACCAGAATGGCATAAAGCAACTACGTCTTATATTGCATCAGTTGGATGTAGAAAAGCTGGTGGAGACAGTCCAGTGTTATATAATGTGGAGGTTAATGATCACGAACTGTGGATGACTAATTCAAATGGGGCAGCTCTAAGACCAATCGTAGTCTTAAAAAATGATGTAGGAGTAGAAAAACTAGGAAATCACGCTGTAAAACTAGTTCACCTAGAATAAGCAATATTATATATAAAAATGAATTTATTGAAAACAAGGTAATAGACCTTGTTTTTGTGATTTTTATGTTTTCTTGTAATTAGTTATTGTAAAATCGTTAAAAGTATAGTAAAATAAAGCCGTGAGGTAAAAAATGAAATATATAAACACAGACAAAATAGAAAAAATAAAATTAAATAAAGACAACTATTACATAGTACTAGACTTTGACAAAACCATAACAAATAAACAGAGTTTAGACACATATATGGCAATATTAGATTTTGATATTTATAAAAAAGAATTCAAAAAAGAAATGGAACAATTAAATGCTAAATATGTACCAATTGAATTAGACTATTCATTAGACAATGAAGAAAGAAAGAAATATATGGTAGAATGGTATCAAAAAACTATGGATTTATTATACAAGTATGAGGTTACTAATTCAAAATTGAAAACAGCAATAAAAAAAGGAACTATGGAATTTAGGGAAGGTGCAAAAGAATTCATACAAAAAGCTTATAATCAGCATATACCAATTATTATCTTATCAGCAGGAATTGGAAATGCAATAGAAGAATTTTTAAAACAAGAGAACTGTTACTATGATAATATTTATATCATCAGCAATTTTATTGAGTTTAAACAAGACAAGATGCAGAAATTTGAAAAGGAAATTATTCATACTATGAATAAAACTATACAAGGGAAATTACCTAAAAATTTACAAAAAATTATAGACAAAAAAGAATATGCTGTACTTTTTGGAGATATTATTGAAGATGTTCAAATGATTAAAAGTGAAAAATTAGATAAAATTATAGCAATTGGATTTTTAAATTATAATGAAGAAAAAAATTTAAATGTCTACAAAAAATATTATGACATTGTCTTAACAGATGAAGAAGCTAGCTTTTATGAGATAGAAAATATAATTTCACAGATTAGTTTATCATAAAAATAAAATATATTAATTTATGAAAAGAAAGGAAGATATTAAAAATGAAAAAATTTGGAAATTTATTATGGGGAATTGTATTAATTTTAGTTGGTGTTATTTTTGGACTAAATGCGTTAGGAGTAACTAATGTTAATATTTTCTTTCGTGGTTGGTGGACACTGTTTATTATAGTGCCAAGCTTTATTGAATTATTTAGAAGCAATAATAAAATGTGGAATTTTGTATGGTTGTGTATTGGAATTGCATTACTATTATGTGCACAAAATATTTTGTCTTTTAGCTTAATTGCAAAATTAATTTTCCCATTTATTTTAGTAATGATAGGAATTAGCCTTATTTTTAAGGACACTTTTAACAAGAAAATAGCAGAAAAAGTAAAGGCTTTAAATTCTAACAAAGGTGATTTTGAAGGATATTGTGCAACTTTTGGAGGACAAAAGGTAGATTTATCAGGACAAGAATTTAAAGGAGCAAATTTAGATGCAGTATTTGGAGGAGTTGAACTAGATATTTCTAACGCTATTATTAAAAGTGACCAAGTAATAAATGCTACTAGTGTTTTTGGTGGAATTGAAATTAGAGTTCCAACAGGAGTAAATATAAAAATAAAAGCAACACCAATTTTTGGTGGAGTTGAAAGCAAAGTAAAAACAGTTTATAATGAAAGTTTGCCAACAATTTATATTAATGGAACAGCTATGTTCGGAGGTGTTGAAATAAAATGACATCTTTTCAAAAAATAATTAAGTATGGTGCGATAGGTTTTGCTATTTACTTATGTTTGATGATTATTGGAATGATTATTTTTGGTGTTACGCTTGCTTTTAGTATTACTACAGGAGTGGAAATATTTGAAAATGCTACTAATGAAGCGATAGTTACGAGATGGGAAGAAGAATATTCTAATATTACAGAATTAGATATAGATTTAAACGTATGTAAGTTAGCAATAAAAAAGGGAGATACATTAAAAGTTGATGCTTCTAATATTTCAGAAAAATTTAAATGTGAAGTTGAAGGAAATAAGCTTAAAATGAAAGATAGTAATTTTAGTAGTAATTTTTTAAACATAGCAGATGAAACACCACGGTATTACAATATATATACCAGAAGGAATGCAATTTGATGAAATAAAACTAAAAACAGGAGTAAATGAAACTAATATAGAATATTTAGAAGCTGATAAGCTTATTATAGAAATGGGATTAGGAAAATATAATATAGATGAATTGATAGCTAGATATGCAAAAATAAAAGCTGGTGCAGGAGAAGCTAGTATTACAAAATCTAAAATAGGAGAATTAAAATTAGAAGGTGGAATTGGAAAATTATCTTTAGCAAGTAAAATTACAAATGAAGCTAGTATTCATTGTGGAATTGGAAAGGTAAAGTTGGATTTAATTGGAGTAGAAGCAGATTATAAAATAAAAGCTGATACAGGTTTAGGAAGTTTTAATGTAGATAATAAAAGTGTTTCTGATGGACAAACAATTGGTAATGGACTAGTAACTGTTAAAGTAGAATCAGGTATTGGGGAGACAACTGTTAATTATATAGAGGAAACTATGATAGAAGACTAATAGGGGTCTTCTATCAAATCTTTCCAGTACTTTTTTGGCATATATTGCATTTGACATCTTGGGTTTTTTCGTTCAGTAATTGCGATTGTTTTAAAAAATAATTTCCAGAGTTCTTGATACTTCAGTTCTTCTTCAGAAATGTTAGGAATTTTTAAATTACTACTTTCTACTATTTTGTATTCTTTTCTATTATATAGCAGACATATATTTCTTACTTTATCATGTATTATAAAATTTTGATTAGGTAAACGATTAATAAAATGGTGACCTAAAGGTTCTATAATATTGTTATCTGGATGGATAGAGGCATAAAATAAATTATTTCCTACTTCTTGAAAACGAAGAAGTCCTTTTAGTCTATGACATTCTCCAAATGCTCTTTTTTTCATATTCATTACTTTAAAGATATATGATACAGTTAATCTATTATTGATTTTAGGTCCAAATTCAAATCCGTCACATATATATTTTAATAAATTCATTTCTTTATCTTTTTCATTAGAAAAAAAGGCGAAATAAGTGTTATATAAAGTTGTGTAACCAATGCTTTTTTCAATACCATTAAAAACTCTTTGCGATTTTTCAAAATCAGTTTCAATAAAGAGGCTTGAGTCTAAAAAATTAGGAGAGTAATCTTCTTTTGAAAAAATCTTTTGTGGCAGAGTTTTTTGTTCATAACAATTAAACACAATAGTTAAAAATCCATTTAAAGTACCATCATATAAATATGTTTTATTTACAAGCTTCCAGTTAGACATTTTATTTTATCCTCCTTTGTTGGTTGCAAATTATCGAAAATTGATAATTGCTTAAATTGTGGCGCTGGTAATTCATTTCGTTCTTGGTAAATCAAATTGGTTTCAATAAAGTTTTGGTTAAATTTATATACTTTATCATAGTATTTTCCTTTGCATGTAATAAAATATTTAGCTCGTTTTAGTGTAACGCCAAGACTTTTTAATCCCTCAAAATCAAGAGAAAATTCACGTCTTGCTCGTATGATTTTTTTTGCCGAAATTACACCAATTCCAGGAATACGAAGAAGAGAAAAATAGTCAGCTGTATTAATTTCAACAGGAAATTTATCAATATTTCTTAAAGCCCAATCACATTTTGGGTCTAAAATTTGGTTAAAATTAGGATTGCTATCATTTAGTAGTTCATTAGCGCTAAAACCATAAAAACGAAGTAACCAATCAGCTTGATAAAGTCTATTTTCACGAAGTAGAGGAGGGGATTCTAAGGTGGGTAAATTCTTATCATTATTTACGCTGATGTATGCAGAATAATACACTCTTTTCAAATTTAGCTTTTGATATAATCCTTCTGATAATTGTAAAATTTTTAAGTCGCTTTCAGGGGTAGCACCTACAATTAATTGAGTTGTTTGACCAGCAGGAACGAAGCTAGATTTAAATTTATTAGTGTCTTGTTTATTTTGTTTAATTCCATTAGCGACATATGACATTGGTTGCAAAATTCCATGCTTCTCTTTTTGAGGTGCAAGTAGCTTTAAGCTATTATTAGAAGGTAATTCAATATTAATGCTAAGTCTATCAACTAAAATACCAAGTTTATCAACTAATTCTTTACTACAACCAGGAATGCTTTTACAATGAATGTAACCATTAAAATTATATTCATTTCTTAAGAGAGAAATAGTTTTTATTAGTAATTCCATAGTATAATCTGGTGATTTTATAACAGCAGAGCTTAAAAATAGACCTTCAATATAATTTCTTTTATAAAAATTGATAGTTAAATCAGCTACTTCTTGTGGCGTGAAAGTAGCTCTTTTAACTGCATTAGTACAACGATTGATACAGTATTTACAATCATATATACAGGCATTGCTAAATAGTATTTTCAAAAGAGAAATACATCTTCCATCTGCACCCCAACTGTGACAAATTCCAGCTATGCTTCCATTTCCAATTCCATTTGATCTGTTTTTTCTATTGCTTCCACTTGAACTGCAAGAAGCATCATATTTAGCAGAGTCTGCTAGTATTTTTAGTTTATCCAAAATTTCCATTTTTTACCTTCTTATTTTAAAAGTTAACCGAACATTTGTATATATTATATCATAAAAAATCAAAATGTCAAATATTTGTTTGCAAAAATAAAAACTTAGCAAAATTAACTTTGTTAAGTTTTTGTTTTTATATATTTATAATTCCACCAACATTTCTTTTTTATAAAATTAGAAAAATCTTCTGAATTACTTTTCTTAAAACCAGATTTGTCAACTAAAAAAGCGTGAGTTTTATCAATATAAAGATATAAAAATTTATCAGTTTCAAAAATTTTATATAATTCATAATATTTTATTTTAGAATAAGCTTTATAATCTGAAATAGTAAATAATTTTTCGTAAAATTTAAAAGTAAATTCTTTTTCATTTTTTATTTTATCACTTTGATATTCTTTAGCAACATCAGAAATAGGACGAAAAATTCGCCAAAGAATAAAGCATGTAAAGCCACAGCATAAAACAATAGCAAGTGTATAATTATGATATTTTATTTGTAAAACAAGACTTAATAAAATAAAAGCAGTAACAAATATAGTATATGCAGTATAAGTAAAATGGTATTTATCACTATGAAATTCAAGAAATTTATCATAAACCTCTTTAGTATATCGTGTTTTATTTTTAAATAATAGTTTCAATTTTTATCACCAAATAAATTATATCATATGTTTTATAAAAAAGGAACAAATTGTATTTTTGCTTAATATAATTTTAAAAGGGAGTGATTTTATTATGGCATATTCAGATAGAGAATTATTAGCAAGAATTGTACAATGTGAAGCTGGAGGAGAAGGAGACAATGGAATGAAAGCGGTTGTTTCTGTAACAATGAATCGTGTAAATGTATCAGATGGCGAATATGCAAGAATTTCACAAGGAGGAAATATAAGAAATATTATTTTTCAACAAGGTCAATTTGATTGCGCAAGAGAAACAATACGAAATCAATATAATCCACAAAATATTTACAACATGACGCCAACAGAGGTACATTATAATATTGCTGATTGGGCTTTAGCAGGTAATAGATTAAATGAAATAGGAAATTGTCTTTGGTACTTAAATCCATTTAGACCTAATTGTAGTTCTACTTTCCCAAGTAATGGTTCAGGAACATTTCATACAAGATTAGGAGAACACTGTTTTTATCGTCCAACTAGCAAATATTCACAAACATAATAAAAATTAGAAAGGGGAAAACTTTTATGGCAAATTCAGAAGAAATTTCAAACAAAAGAGAAACAAGGCAGGTAGAAATTAATCAGAATTCACCAGAAATTTTGACTAATCCCATTTATACACCTGCTTTTTTACGTGAGCAAATAGGAAAGTTAATGAGAGTAGAATTTTTGATTGGTACAAATAATTTAGTAGATAGAATAGGCATTTTACAGGATGTAGGGGCAAGTTATATTTTATTACGTTCTTTTGAAAATGATAGTTTAGTGTATTGTGATATTTATTCTATTAAGTTTATTACAATTTCTACTACTGGAATTTATGGCTCTATGCCAAACAATAATAGATATCCTTCTTATTATTAAAAACAAAAGAGGCATGATTAATAATTTTTTAATCTTTTAGATTACCACTTTTCATGCCTCGTCTTTGTTTGCCCGATGATTTTAATGATAGATATCAGTTATAATTGCAAAAATAAAAATAAGTGTTATAATATCAATGGACAAGTTTTATAAACAAAAGAAAGGAGAAAAGCAAGATGTATGATGTTATTATTGTTGGAGCAGGGCCAGCAGGAATATCGGCAGGATTATATACACGGACGAGCTAACTTAAAAACATTAATTTTGCACTATGAACAATCTGCATTAGAAAAAACAAGCAGAATAGAAAATTATTATGGATTTGAAAATGGAATTGATGGAAAAGAATTATATGAAACAGGAATTAGACAAGCTAAAAATATTGGTATTGAAGTAAAAAATCAAGAAGTTACAAGCATACAAATGATTACAAACGGCTTTGTAGTAAAAACACAAGAAAATCAGTATGAGGCTAAAAGTATAATTTTAGCAACAGGAAATAAGAAAAATAAACCTCAAGTTAAAAATTTAGAAGAATTTGAAGGTAGAGGTATTAGCTATTGTGCAGTATGTGATGGATTTTTTTATCGTAACAAAGGAATAGCAGTTATTGGAAGCGGAAATTATGCTATATCTGAAGTAAATGAATTAATTAATTTAGTTGGTAAAATAACAATTTTAACAAATGGAAAAAAACTACCTGAATTAAGAATAGATACTAATAATAAAGGAAAAGATATAGGTATAGAAATTAATACAAAAGAAATAGAAGCTGTTGAAGGAGATAAAAGGATAGAAAAAGTTAAATTTAAAGATGGAACTACATTAAAAACAGAAGGAATTTTTGTAGCAAATGGAGTTGCAGGAAGCATAGAATTTGCTAAGAAATTAGGAATTGTTACTCGGGCAGAATAAAATAGTAGTTAATGAAAATATGGAAACTAATGTAAAAGGACTCTATGCTTGTGGTGATTGTACAGGAGGTTTGTTTCAAATTTCAAAAGCAGTATATGAAGGTACAAAAGCAGGATTAGAGGTTATTCAATACATAAGAAAAAATGTATAAGAATAAAATAAATTTAGGAGGAGAAATATGAGTGTATTAAGTTTAAGTAAAGAAAATTTTGAAGAAGAGGTATTAAAAGCAGATAAGCTAGTTATGGTTGATTTTTATGCAGATTGGTGTGGACCTTGTCAAATGATGTCACCTGTAATTGATGAAATAGCAGAAGAAAAAAAAGACTGTATTAAGGTTGGAAAAGTAAATGTAGATGAAAATCAAGATTTAGCAGGTGAATACGGTGTTATGAGTATACCAACAATTGTATTAATAAAAGATGGAGAAGTAGAGAAGTCTTTTGTTGGAGTTAGAAGTAAAAGTGAAATAATAGATGCAATAGAAGCCATTTTATAATGGCTTCTATGTATTTTTACTATTCTATTAATTTTTTAAAATCTTGGGGTAAATCACTTTCAAAAGTCAAAATTTCTTTTGTAATTGGATGAATACATCTAATTTTTGCACTATGTAGGGCTTGTCTGTTAATTAAATTAGAAGCAGTACCATATAAAGTATCTCCGAAGCAATGGATGACCAATTGCAGACATGTGAACACGGATTTGATGCGTTCTTCCGAGTTTCTAATATACATTTTATAAAACTAAAATTTTCAAATTCTTTAATAGTTTCGTAGTGTGTAATAGAAGGGAAACCTGTAGTTTTATTTATACATCTTTCAATAATACTATCATTCTTCCTAGCAATTGGTAAATTGATGGTTCCGTTTTTGTTTTCTAAAGTGCCATTAACTAAGCACAAGTATTCTTTATAAAAATCTTTAGTAATCATTTGTTTTATTAAACTTTCTTGTATATATTCACATTTAGCAAAAATGACTGAACCAGAGGTATCTAAATCTAAACGATTTACAGGACGTATTTTTTTAGATAGTCCAATTGAATCAAAATAAAATTTTATTCCATTAGAAAGTGAGTCTAAATAGTGTAATCTAGATGGATGAATAGGCATATTAGCAGGTTTATTGACAACAAGTAACCATTCATCTTCATATATAATGTTTAAATTCATTTTTGTAGGAGTGATATTAGAGTTGTCTTCTTCAATATTAAAGTTGATTTCTAAAATATCTCCTGGATTAGCAGTGTTCCTAGTGTCACATTTGTTTTGATTAATCGTAATTTGATTGTTTTTTATTAGTTTGTTTAGTAATCTAGTTGATATGTTTAATTCTGTTTTTAGAATTTGATTTATTGTTTTTCCTACATCTATTTTTTGAATTTGATAACTTAATTTCATCATTTTCTCCTTTTTTGATATTATATATTGTTTATAAAAAGAATGCAAATTTCTTGAAAAATTCCTAAAAATTAAGTATAATAATAACATCAAAAAAGAAGTGGTTGAAAAATAATTACAAGTTTGTACAATAAGGAAAGGAATCTGATTAAAAATGAGAATAAGATACAAAAAATGGGCAAGACCCGAATTAGAAGCAAGTCCATTTTACATAGACGAACCAGAAAAAATAAAAGGAAGATGGAAAACACAATTTGAAAAAGCAAATATGCCATTACACTTAGAGCTGGGCTGTGGAAAAGGGCAATTTATATCTAAACTAGCAGTAGAAAATCAAAATATAAATTATCTTGCAATTGACTTAGTAGATGCAATGTTAGGTCTAGCAAAAAGAAACATAGAAGAAGTTTACAATAGAAAAAACAAAGAACCTAAAAATGTTTTAATTACAAGATTTGATATAGAAAGAATCTTCTTAATTTTAGATAAACAAGATGAAATTGAAAGAATTTACATCAATTTTTGCAATCCATGGCCACGAGGAAAGCATAGAAAGAAAAGATTAACACATACAAGGCAATTAGAAAAATATAAACAGTTTTTAAAACAAGATGGGGAAATCTATTTTAAAACAGATGATAATGAATTATTTGAAGCAAGTTTAGAATATTTTGATGAGAGTGGATTCGAGGTTATCAAAAAAACTTATGATTTACACCAAAATCCGATTTTTGAAAAAAACATAGAAACAGAACATGAAAAGATGTTTACAAGTGAAGGCATTAAGATAAAAGCATGTATTGCAAAACTAAAATGTTAAGAAAGGAAGTTAAAAGTGAAACAACAAGAAGTTATAGAACATAATAATGATAAAGAATACATATTACAGGCAGTAAAAGAGAACGGGAAATTTTTAGATTTAGCATCAGAAAATCTAAAAGATGACGAGGAAGTAGTACGAGCAGCTTTAGAACAAGATAGTGAAGCTTTAGAATTTGTGAGTAGCAGATTAAAAGGCAAAAAAGAAATTGTATCAATAGGAATAAAAGGTGCACCATGGACAATTTGTTATGCTTCTGAAAAGCTAAGAGCAGATAAGGAATTAGTATTAGAAAGTTGTAAAAATTATGGGCAAGGATTATATTATGCATCAGAAGACTTAAGAGATGATGAAGAAGTTGTAAAAGCAGCTATTACTAATAAAGGTGGAATTATTAAATTTGCAAGTGATAGATTACGAGATGATAAAGAAATTGCTGAAATAGCTTTAAAACAAGATAAATCGGCTTATCATTTTTTGTCTTGGAGATTAAGAGAAGATGAAGATATAAAAAAATTAATATAGTAACCAACTTTAAATTGAATTTTAAGAAAAAGCTTGTACTTTTTTGCATTTATTTATATAATATAGTTGCAAAAAAGAAAAGAAGGAGAATTAAAATGTCATTTATAGATGAAGTAAAACAAAGAGCAAAAAAACAAATTAAAACTATTGTTCTTCCAGAAGCGGAAGATATTAGAATTTTAAAAGCAACTGAGCAAGTACTAAAAGAACAATATGCAAATATTGTATTAGTAGGAAATCAAGAAAAAATAGAAAAAAAGGCTGAAGAAGAAAATATTAATATAATAGGTGCTAGTATTGTAAACCCTAGTACTTCTGAAAAATTTGAAGAATATAGCAATTTACTATATGAACTACGAAAACATAAAGGTATGACAATTGAAAAAGCAAGAGAATTAGTAAAAGATTCTGTTTACTATGGAATGTTAATGGTAAAAGATGAAAATACAAAAGCAGATGGGTTGGTTTCTGGAGCAGCACATTCAACATCAGATACATTAAGACCAGCTCTACAAATTTTAAAAACAGCACCTGGTACAAAATTAGTTTCTGCATTTTTTGTTATGGTTGTTCCAGACTGTAAATATGGAGAAAATGGAACTTTTATTTTTGCAGATAGTGGTTTAAATGAAAATCCAGATGCAGAAAGCTTGTCAGAAATAGCTATTTCTTCTAGTAAGAGTTTTAAACAATTAGTAGAAAAAGAACCTAAAGTAGCAATGCTTTCTTATTCAACACATGGTAGTGCTAAATCAGAATTAACAGAAAAGGTAATTGAAGCAACAAAACTAGTAAAAGAAAAGGAAA